>NZ_DAISHT010000019.1:8517-31998 GCF_036822375.1 Pseudoxanthobacter sp.
TGCCGCTGCCTCCATGCGCGGCGGGCAGCGGCCTCTCCCTTGCCTCAGTTCCGTCTGGAAGGATCAGACCCATGTCGCAACGCTGTGCCGTGGTCACCGGTGGCGGCCGCAACATCGGGCAGGCCATCGCGCTCCGGCTTCAGGCCGACGGCTTCCGCGTCGTTGCCCTCGATATCGTGGCGCCGGAAGCCGAAAGCCTGCGGGCCGACGCCCGTCTCGTCGACCTCTCCGACGTCGGCGCCACGGAAGCCGCGCTCGGCGAGATTGCCGCGCGCCTGCCGGTCGGCGTGCTCGTCAACAATGTGGGTCTCGTCGCGCCCGCGCCGTTCGATGCCGTCGATATCGGCGATTTCGACCGGCTGATGCATCTGAATGTCCGCACCGCCCTCGTCTGCGCAAAGGCGCTGGTGCCCGGCATGCGCCGGCTCGGCGGCGGCCGCATCATCATGAACACATCCCGGGTGACGCTGGGCAAGGAGGCGCGGACGCTCTACAGCGCCAGCAAGGGCGCGATGCAGGCCATGGCCCGTACCTGGGCGCTGGAGCTGGGCGGCGACGGCATCACCGTCAACTGCGTTGCCCCCGGCCCGATCGGCACCACCGCGTTCTGGCAGAACAACCCGCCCGACAGTGCCTATACCCGCACTCTCATCGCCTCCATCCCCGTCGGGCGCATGGGAACGCCGGAGGATGTGGCCAACGCCGTCAGCTTCTTCGCCGACGCCCGGGCCGGCTTCATCACCGGCCAGACGTTGTTCGTGTGCGGCGGTGTGACCGTAGGCTGAGGGCCCGATGGGGCTCGTCTTCAGGTCGGAATTAGACTATGTTACGGTAATACGGTCCAACTTGGAGATGTTCATGGCTGGCAGCGTGATCATAGCGCGACAGGCGGCACCGCTGCGGCAGCAGGTCGTGAAGCTCATTCGCGAAGACATCCTGAACGGCGTACTGCCGCCCGGCAAGCGTCTGGTGGAGAATGCGCTGTGCGAGGCTTACGGCGTTTCGCGCACGGTGGTGCGCGAGGCGCTGCGGCAGCTTGAGTCCGAGCAGCTCATTCAGGTGATGGCGAATGTCGGCCCTGTGGTGACGGTGCTGACGGAGGCTGAAATCAAGGCGATCTATGTCGTGCGCGCCGCGCTGGAGGGGCTGGCCGGCAAGCTCTTCGCGCTCAATGCCACGCCCGCGCAGTGCGCCGGGCTGGTGCAGCTTCGCGACCGGCTCGACAGTGCCTACCGCAAGGGCGATATCGACTCGCGCGAGGAAATCAAGGCGGCGTTCTATCGCCAGCTTCTGGATGGCGCCCATAACGAGGTGCTGGCGGAGAACCTGCGGGCGATGCACGCGCGCATCGCCGTGTTCCGCCGTTATGCCTTCGTCAATCCCGAGCGTATCGAACCGTCGATTGCGGAGCTGACCGCCATCATCAACGCCGCCGCCGTCGACCGCAATCCCGAGGCGGCATGGGCGGCGTGCGAGCATCACATTCTTCTCGCCGGCGAGCTGGCGATTGCGGAATATGTCAACCGCAACAAGGAGCTGCTGCCGGCCTGACCGGCGGAAGCCGGGCTTGCGGGAGGCTGTAACAAAGGGCGCGCTTCCCGGGGGGAAGCGCGCCCTTTTTCCGTTCCGGGCCGGCCCTCACAGCCGCGGGTTCACCGGCTGGGGATGGAAGCGGTAGGTGCCGTCCGGCGCCCGTGCGATATCGCCAAGGCCGGGATAGGGAAAATGGTAGCCGTGGAAACGGATGCCATCGTCGGCCGCTTTGCTGAAGATGGCCGCCTTGGCGGCTGCGCCCTGCTGCGGATCGGTGTCGTAATCCATGTGGAAGAACCATTCCGGGTGCAGCGGATCGTAGATCTGATGGTGCGCCACGTCGCCGGTGAAGACGACTTTCTGCCCCTCGCTTTCGAAGATGTAGGCGCACATGCCGGCGGCATGGCCGGCAACGCACACCGTGCTGACGCCGGGAAAGAGCGTGTCGCCCGGCCGGAACAGGGTCAGCCGCGCCCGGTAGGGCGCCACGGCGGCCAGCGCGCCTTCGGTCCACGGAGCGCGGAAATCGTTGCGCTGCAGGTTGCGTTCGTCCGTCCACTCCGCCCAGTCGGCTTCGGTGCAGAACAGCCGGGCATTGGGAAAGGCGGCGCTGCCGTCCGGATCGATCAGGCCGAAGGCGTGATCGGGGTGCAGATGCGTCATCAGCACGGCGTCGATGTCTTCCGGCGCGATGCCGGCGGCGCGCATGTTGTCCGTCAGGCGGCCCATGGTGTCGCCGAACATGACGGAGGTGCGGCCCATGCCGGCATCGATCAGGAAAAGGTGCTCGCCGGTGTTCACGACCACCGGGTTCAGATCCATCGGAATGTGATCCTCCGGCAGGTTGTGCTCCGCCTTCAGGCGCGCCATCTCGGCCGGATCGGCATTGGGGAAGATGCCCTCATAGCCGTGATGAATGTAGCCGTCCCAGATGGCCGTGCACTCGAAGCCGCCGACGCGGAAGCGGTACCAGCCCGCATTCTGCGTCCGCAGAAAATCTGCGCTCATTGCATGTCCTCCATGGCATTTCCATCCTGCCGGCCGGTCCTCGTTCGCAAGCTCCCCCTGCAAAGGGGCGGGACCGGTCCGTCTTCTTCCGGCGGCGATCCTGCCGCCGGTCTCATTCCGCAGATCTTATCCTGCCCGTCTTATGCCGTCAGGGCGGGGGCCTCTTCCGGCGTCCACCAGCGCCGGTCGGCGGCATGGGCCCGTTCCAGCAGCTGCGTCACGGTCGCCACCGTCATCGGCGCCGGGTTGTTGAGAACGAGCCGCGTGGCCTGCACGCTCGCCTGCGCGATCTGCGCGAAGTGCTCCGGGCCGATACCGAGTGCGTGCAGATCCGGCGGTGTGCCGGCCTCCGCCAGCAGTTCCTCGATGCGCAGGATGCCGGCGCGGGCCTGCTCGCCGATGGACGCGCCGGCGCCGGCAACGCCCAGAATGCGGCCGATTTCGGCAAATTCCGCCGTGGCATAGGGCAGGTTGAAGCGCATCACATAAGGCAGCAGCGCGCCGACGCCGAAGCCGTGCGGGGCGTGGCCGATGGCGGCCATCGGCGACTGGATGGCGTGGGCGGCCGCCGTTCCCGTGGTGTTGATCGCCATGCCGGCGCAATAGGCGGCAAACATCACGTCGGAGCGCGCGGCGATGTCGGAGGGCGTTCTCACCACGGCCCCGAGCGAGCGGTTCATCAGCCGCAGGCCCTCGGCGCAGAACAGGTCGGTGATGCGGTTCTTGCCGACATAAATCTGGGTGGCGAGCTGTTCCGGCGTCGGGTTCTTCGGCCGCGCCGTGAAGGCTTCCACCAGATGGGAGAGGGCGTCGGCGGCGGTCGCAGCCGTCAGGCCGGGCGGGCAGGTGAGGGTCAGCTCCGGATCGATGATGGCGGTGTGCGGCTCGATGTGGGCATCGGCGATGGCCATCTTCATCTGCCGCTCGTCGTCGAACACGATGGCAAGGCTCGTCACCTCGGCGCCGGTGCCGCCGGTGGTCGGCACCGTCACGACCGGCAGCACCGGGCCGGGCACCCGGAATTCGCCGAAGAACGCGCGCACGTCGCCGCCATGGGTCAGCACGGCCGACACCGCCTTGGCAAGATCGAGGCACGAGCCGCCGCCGATGCCCACGACGACATCGATGCCGCTGCCGGCCGCCTGCGCCGCCGCCATCACGCTGGCGCGCGGCAGGTCCGGTTCCGCGCGGTCGAACAGCGTCACGCGCACCCCGGCGGCCGCAAGGGCCTCCGTCAGCGCGCAGAAATCGGGCGTGGTCGCCATGCGGGCGTCTGTCACCACCAGCGCATGGCGGCCGAGCCCGCCGACCACCCGCGGCAACTGCCGCCGCTGGCCGGGGCCGAACAGCACCGTCTTCGGCTGGCGCACCAGACCGAGGCCCAGCCGGTTCTCCAGCGTCATCACAGGTCTCCCCGGTCTTCGCGCACGGTCACAGCCATGTATTTTCGTTCAAGAAATTCATAGATGCCCTCATGTCCCGCCTCGCGGCCGATGCCGGAGGCCTTGGTGCCGCCGAAGGGGGCCGCGGGATCGGCCATGATGCCGCGGTTGATGCCGACCATGCCGAATTCCAGCGCTTCGCCGACGGCAACGGCCCGGTCGAGATCGCGGGTAAAGACGTAGGACGCCAGACCGTAGCGGGAGGCGTTGGCAAACGCGAGGGCCTCGCCGATGCCGTCGACGGCGAACACGGTGGCGATGGGGGCGAAAAGCTCGTTGGAGCACATCACCGGGTTCGGCGCATCGAAGCGTACGACCGTCGGCTCGAAGAAATAGCCCGGCGCGTCGATGGCCCGTCCGCCGGCCAGCACCGTGCCGCCGGCGGCAACCAGCGTGGCGATCACCGCGTCCAGCCGGTCGCGCTGGCGGGCCGATATCATGGGGCCGACATCGACCGGCAGCAGGCCGTTGCCGACCGTGAGGGCGCGGACCCGTGCCACGAACCGTGCGGTGAACGCGGCTTCAACGCGCCGGTCGACGATGATGCGGTTGGCGGCCACGCAGGCCTGACCGGCATTGCGGAACTTGCAGATGATCGCCTGCTCGACGGCGAGATCGATATCCGCATCGTCGAGCACGAGGAACGGCCCGTCGCCGCCAAGCTCCATGGAACTGTTCACGATATTGCCGGCGCCCAGTTCCATCAGCCGGGCACCGACGCGGGTGGAGCCGGTGAACGAGACCTTGCGCAGACGCGGGTCGCGCAGCAGCGGCTCGGAAATCGCCGCCGAATGGCGGGTGTGCAGCAGGTTGGCAACGCCGGCCGGGAAGCCGGCATCGTGCAGCACCTGCATGAACAGCGCGCCGGTCAGCGGCGTTTCCTGCGCGGTCTTGACGACGGCGGTGCAGCCGGCCGCAAGCGCAGCGCCGGCCTTGCGCACAATCATCAGCAGCGGAAAATTCCACGGCGTGATCAGCAGGCAGGGGCCGACGGGCTGGTGCGTCACCACCACCCGGAAGCCGCCGTGGGAGGCGTTGGCATAGGTGCCGTGCAGGTGGGCCACTTGCTCGGCGAACCACAGCAGAAAATCGGCCGAGAGGCGAAATTCGCCCTGCGCTTCGGTCAGCGGCTTTCCGCTTTCCAGCGTCATGGTCTGCACGAAGGCCGCCTCGCGGGCGCACATCAGCCGGTGGGCGGCGTGCAGAAGGTCCGCGCGCCGGCGCGGCGGAAGCCGCCGCCAGCCGGGCTGGGCGCGGTCCGCAGCCGCAAGGGCGGCCTCCGCATGTGCCGCCGTGGCGTCGGCAACCTCGGCCACGACCGAGCCATCGGCCGGATTGAAGACGGGAAAGCGGCCGGTCCCGTCCAGCCACGCGCCGTCGATATAGAGCCCGAGCGGGGGCAGGAGTGCCTGAAAGGGATCGGGCCGGATGGCCTTCGGCTGTTCTGTCACGTGCGTTTCCTCCGCTGCCTGCCGGCGTGCTGCCCGGCGGCAGTTCGTTATTGGTAATACCGTAATACGGTGATACGGGAAGAGCAAGAGGGAAAGGGCGAGAGAAGACGCGGGCGAGGGCCGGCGAGCGGATGAGGGGCGGAAACGGAAAACCCCGCGCACCGGAGGGTGGCGGGGTTTCATGAGCGGATGCCGGACGGGGCCGGCGTCCGGGACCGGCGGCTGAGTGCGCTCCGTCAGCGCTTTTCCCTCGTCGGGGCGGTGCACGGCATGGGGCTCTGTCCCGGCCCTGAACTGGCGCGGGACCGCGTCACGCTGAAACCCGCCACCGCGGAGACGGAGACGCTGTGCCGCCGGCTGCCGGAGCGCGGCGTCATCATGCAGCCGGCCGGCGATCACCTCAACGTGCTGGAGATCGAGCCGCCGTGCCTGACGCGGGCGAGCGCCGCTTTCTTCGTTGCGATGCTGTCGGAAGCTCTGGCCGGCCTTGAGGCGACCGCCCGGCCCTGAAGCCGGCGGATGAAGCGGCCGCGGGCGGGTCGGTTTCTCAGCCCGCCGCCCGCGCGTCCAGCGCCTGTTCGAGATCGGCGATGCTGGGCAGGCAGATATCGGCCAGCGTGGCGAGGTCCGCGCGGCTGCCCGTGCCGGTCAGAACGCCGATCCGCAGGCCGGCGCCGCCGGCGCGGGCCATTTCCATGTCGTGCAGATTATCGCCGACCACGGCCATTTCGGCCGGGGCGATGCCCGTTGCCGCGGCAAAGCCGTGCACCATGCCGGGGCCGGGCTTGGCCCCGAAGCCGCTGTCGTAACCGATGGCGCAGCGCACATGGTGCTCAAGGCCAAACGCCCGCAGCGTCGTGCGGACAGCGCCTTCGCTGTCGCTGCTGGCAATGCCCAGCACCAGCCCCCGCGCGGTCAGGCGGCCCATGAGGGCATCGAGATCCGTCACCGGCACGGCGTGGACGGCCGAGCGCGTGAAGAGCCCGTCAAGGTCGGTCGTGAGGGCGGAGACCTCATAAGGGCTGTTCGCCTCCACCCAGGCCTCGGCAATCTCGCGGGTGCTGCCGGCGGCAAGCGGGCTGCCCGGCCGGGTGCGGCCGGAGGCCGGGTCCACGCCGCCGATGGCCAGCAGCGTCGCGGCCAGCGCTTCGTCGCCGCGCGCCGCCAGCCGCGCCGCCGCCCGGTTCACGGCGCCCCAGCTTTTTTCGTAATCGAACAGCGTGCCATCCTTGTCGAACAGGATGGCGCGGATCGGACGGTTGTTGCGCATCGGATCAGCGTCACGTCTCTGGCCTCTGCGCAGAACAACGGGTGTCCGCCGCAGAAAGGCAGGAAGAAAGGCAGGCAAAGGCGGGCGGGGTGTGCCGGTTCCGGCTGCAACGCGCCTCAGACCTCGTGGGCCGATAGTGCAGCACCGTGTGTCGGGGTCGTGTCAACCGGGTTCGGCAGATCCGCCGGGTGCGGACCGGGACCGTCCGCGGCCATGCTGGCCGCAGCCCTTGCGCGGGCCGGCTTCCGGGTTGTCATGATCCGATGAAAGGCTGGCGGGGGCACAGGGCGGCGGATGGCCGCGCACGGCGCGACGTCGGCGGCGGCTGGTCGATCCCGTGCCTGCAACCGCGCCGGGCGCACCGTGGCAGAGCGCCGGCGATGGCCCGCCCGGCCTCCGATCGCCGCGGCGTTGCCGGATCGCGGCCGGGTGCGGCCGGGTCCGGTCGCAAACGGTTGCGCAAAGAGGGCTGCCCGGCCGCAGGGGGCCGGGCAGAAAGGGGCATATCAGTCGTAATAGCCCGGCGCCTGCGTGAAGCCCGGCCAGGCCACAGGGTCGTGCCCCGTCACCACCTGAGCGCCGGTGCGCTCGGCCAGCGTGCGCAGCTTCTGCACCGAGCGCACCGTATCCACCGTGGAGGCGAGGAAGCCGGGCAGCGCCTTTTCCTCCCAATGGTCGGTGGTGTAGGCGGCATCGATGGTCAGCAGCATCGGACCGGTGTTCGGCAGGCGCACGAGGAACGACTGGTGACCCGGCGCATGGCCCGGCGAGAACACGGTGGTCAGCGTGCCGTCGCCATAGAGGTCGTAATAATCGTCCACATCGCCGTGCAGGAACTGCCACTTCAGGCCCGGCCTGTCGAAATCCTTGCGGATGTAGCCGCCGGCGGCGAACCAGTCGGGCGTGAAGGCGTATTCATATTCCGCCCGCTGCACCAGATGGGTGGCATTGGGGAAGCGGCCGATGGCGCCGGTGTGGTCGAGGTGCAGGTGAGACTGCACCACATAGCGCACGTCTTCCGGCCTGATGCCGAGCTTTTCGAGCTGGGCGACGCAGCCCTGCTCCGGCGTCATCTCCGGCCAGTAGACATCGCAGATGCCGCCCCAGTGGCCGCGCGGGTCGGTGGCCACCTCAACGGCGTTGCCGCCGTCGATGATGGTGTGACCCTTGGGATGCGTGATCAGGAAGAACGGCACGGGGATTTCATAATCCGCGCCGTCGCCCTGATTCATCTTGATGTTGTGCACTTTGCACTTCAGCGAGCCGGCCTGAAGCATATAGAGGCGGATGTCGCTCATGTTTCTCTCCCTGCAGATTTTGTTGACCGGTTTCTTGTGAAGGCGAGCGGCGGGCCGCTCAGTAGGCAGCCTGATAGAGCGCGAAGGCATCGGCCTCCGTCACGTCCACCGGGTTGTTGGCCAGCAGGCGGGTCTGCTTCATCGCGTCGGAGGCAAGCAGCGCCAGGCTGTTATCGGTCACGCCCACATCGCGCAGGCGCAGCGGTGCGCCGCTGTCTTCCATCAGCGCCTGCATGGCATCGACGAAAGCGTTGGAGCGGCTCAGGGCATCGCCCTCGCCCGGGCCGATCAGCACGTCGGCCAGCTCGGCATAGAGCGGGGCGGCGGCGGTGGCATTGAAGCGCAGCACCGGCCCGAGCATCAGCGCGTTGGAGAGGCCGTGGGGAATGTGGTAGTGCCCGCCCAGCGGATAGGCCAGCGCATGCACGGCGGCCACCGGCGCATTGGAAAAGGCCTGCCCCGCCAGAAGCGCGCCGAGCAGCATCGCCTCGCGGGCGGCGCGGTTGGAGCCGTCCTTGCAGGCGGCGACCAGATTGCGGCTGAGCAGGCGCAGCGCCTCGCGCGCCAGCGCGTCGGAAACCGGGTTCTTCTTGTGCTTGCTGGTGTAGGCCTCGATGGCGTGCACCATGGCGTCGATGCCGGTGGCGGCGGTGTGCAGCGCCGGCAGACCCAGCGTCAGTTCCGCATCGACAAGGGCGAAATCGGCATAGAGCTGGGGCGAGAGCACGCCCATCTTGGTGGTCTCGCCGGTGGTGATGACCGAGATGTTGGTCACCTCCGAGCCGGTGCCGGCGGTGGTGGGAATGAGCACCAGCGGCAGGCGGCCGCCCCTGACGTTGCCGATGCCGTAGATCTGCGACAGCTCCTGCTCCGACACCGTGAGCACGGCGGCGAGCTTGGAGACATCCAGCGACGAGCCGCCGCCGAGGCCGATGACGATATCGCAGCCGGCCTCCTTCGCCGTCCGGGCGCAGGCCAGCACGACGCTTTCCGGCGGATCGGCCACGATCGCATCGTAGACGGTCACGCTGAAGCCGGCCGCCTTCAGGCTTTCGATGGCCGGGCCGGCAATGCCCGCCTTGACCAGCCCGGCATCGGTGACGAGCAGCGCGTTGCGGGCGGGGAAGCGGGCGGCGAGGTTCTCGCCCAGCCGGCGGGCGCCGCCGAACTCGACCTGAATGCAGGGAACGGTGCGGAACTCGAACGGATTGAAAGCTGTCACGGGGGTCCTCCCGGTGTGACCGGACCGCCCCCGTGGCGGCAGGGCCGCGGGGCTTCCGGAACCAAGGTTGTTTTTTGGGGGTGTCAGTTCGCTCAGGGGCCCGCGCCGGCTTTGCGGCGCGGGGACAAGGCGCGGGCCGGCCCGTCCGGCCGGCGCAGGGCGCGCGCCGGCGGCCGCCTGTCGCAGGGGCGGACAGGCAGGGGGAGCGGGAAAGGCGGTCAGGATCGTTCGGGATCAGGCCGGCGGGGCAGGCGCCCCGCCGTCATCGTCAGTGTCAGCGCACGGCCGAGCAGAGATACTTGATCTCCAGATATTCCTCGATGCCGTAGTGCGAGCCCTCGCGGCCGATGCCGGACTGCTTGACGCCGCCGAACGGGGCGACTTCGTTGGAGATGAGACCGGTATTGTGGCCGACCATGCCATATTCCAGCGCCTCGGCCACCGCCCACACCCGACGCATGTTCTCGGTGTAGAAATAGGCCGCCAGACCGAATTCGGTGTCGTTGGCCATGCGGATCACCTCTTCGGTGGTCTCGAAGCGGAACAGCGGCGCGACCGGGCCGAAGGTCTCCTCGCGGGCGACAGCCATTTCCGCGGTGACCCCGGTCAGGATCGTCGGCTCGTAGAACGTGCCGCCGAGCGCGGAACGCCGGCCGCCGAGCATAACCTTCGCGCCCTTCGAGGTGGCGTCGGCCACATGGCGCTCCACCTTGGCGATGGCATCGTCATCGATGAGCGGACCGATCAGCGTGCCCTGCGCGGTGCCGTCGCCCACCGGCAGCCGGGCGACGGCCGCCGCCAGCTTCTCGGCAAAGGCATCGTAGACGCCGGCCTGCACATAAAGCCGGTTGGCGCACACGCAGGTCTGGCCGGCATTGCGGTATTTGGAAGCGATGGCGCCCTGAACCGCCGCATCGAGATCGGCGTCGTCGAACACGATGAAGGGGGCGTTGCCGCCGAGTTCCAGACTGATGCGCTTGATGGTGGGGGCGCACTGGGCCATCAGCAGGCGGCCGACCTCGGTGGAGCCGGTGAACGACAGCTTGCGCACACGGTCGCTTGCGGTCAGCACGCCGCCGATGACGCGCGAGCTGCCGGTGATGATCTGCAGCACCCCGGCCGGCACCCCGGCCTCGATGGCCAGCTGCCCGATGGCAAGGGCGGTGAGCGGCGTCTGTTCGGCCGGCTTCACGATCATCACGCAGCCGGCGGCAAGCGCCGGGCCAGCCTTGCGGGTGATCATGGCAGCCGGGAAATTCCACGGCGTGATGGCTGCGCAGATGCCGACCGGCTGCTTCAGCACGATCAGGCGCTTGTCATTCTGCGGCGCGGGGATGACATCGCCGTAGACGCGCTTGCCTTCTTCCGCAAACCACTCGATGAAGGAGGCAGCATACACGATCTCGCCGCGGGCCTCGGCCAGCGGCTTTCCCTGTTCGGCGGTCATGATCGCCGCAAGGTCGTCGGCATTGGCAAGGATGAGTTCGAACCAGCGCTTCAGGATCGCCGAGCGCTCGCGCGCTGCCAGTTGCGACCACGGGCCGAAGGCGGCTGCCGCGGCGTCGATGGCGGCCTCGGTTTCGGCTGCCGAAAGCGACGGCACGCTGCCGACAGTGGCGCCCGTGGCCGGGTTGGTGACGGAAATCACGGCGCCGCTGTCCGCCTTCTTCCATCCGTTGCCGACGAGGCAGGAATCGCGCAGCAGGGCCGGGTTGGCGAGTGAGGGCATCGCCTCCTCCCTTCGTTTTATGTTGTTCAATTAGCTGAACTGTGTTCCTCTGACTGAACGATCCCGCATTTTTCCCGCTGCTGTCAAGGGCTGTTGGGGGCACGAAAGCCATTATGACAGGTTCTTTATCAAAAAAGTCCACAGGTTCCGAAATTCAATCTGCGGTCGCAGATGCCGGGGCCGGCGCAGATACTGTGCCCGCCCTGCGGCGTGGTGTGCGCATTCTGGATTTCGTGGCAGCGGCGAGCGCACCGCCGGCCGCCGCCGATATCGCCCGCGCCCTGTCGCTGCCGCGCAGCACGGCGCACGGGCTGATCGCCGCCATGGTCGATATGCATCTGCTGGTGCGGGCGGCCGACGGAACCTATCGCATGGGCCCCCATTTGATGAGCTGGGCCAATGGCTTTCTCGCTCAGGCAGACCTTGTCGGCGCGTTCCGCTCCGCCGTCGCCGGCCAGCCCGATCTGGCCCGCCTGACGCTGACGCTGACGATAAGGGAAGGGGCCGAAGTCATTTATCTCGCCTGCAACAACAGCAGCGAGCCGCTCGGCTTCACGTTCCGCATCGGCATGCGGCTGCCGGCGCCTTTCGCCGCCACCGGCAAGGCGATGCTGGCGGCACTGCCTCTTGAGGTTGTGACCCGGCTCGTCGCCGACGGCCTGCCGCCGCCGATGACGCCCCGCAGCGTGCAGACGCTGCCCGAACTGCTGCACGAACTGGAAGAGACCCGCGCCCGCGGCTGGTCGCTGGACGACGGCCAGATCCGCGAAGGCATGGTGTGCGTCGGCGCGTCGGTGAGCGATCACAACGGCACCGCCATCGCCGGCATTGCGACCAGCCTGCTGGAAAACGAAGCGACCCCGGAGACGCTGGCTTATCTCGGCAACGAAATGCGCCGAATCGCCGGCCTGCTCTCCCACCGCCTCGGCGCCGCCTGACGGGGCTTCCGGGGGATTTTCCCGGCTGCTTTTCGGGCTGGACGGCGGCAGTGCCGACCGCCTATCATCGTCACAAACGGGGGCTGTGCGAAGACAGCGACAGAATAAATGCGCCGGCGAGGGTAACCTGAAGATCTCCGGCAACCATAAGACCGCCGGCAATCAAGCACCGCCGGTGACAAAAGCTGTCGGTGACAAAGACCATCTCCCGATTTCCGTCAGACGTGCCTTGCCGGGGTTTGAGCCGGCCGGACCACCTCGTGCGCCGGAGGGAGAGGCATGCGACGGAATCTGCCTGCCCGTGCGAGCGGCCGCGACCTGCCGGATGAGCCGGTCCCCGGAGCCGGGCGGATTGTGGCCTTGCTGCTGCTGGTCGTGCCGTTCAGCCAGATTCCGCTCGATGCCTATACGCCCGCGCTGCCGCAGATGGTGGAGGCGCTGCAATCCGGCCCGGCGGTGATCCAGAATACCGTCACGGTCTACATGCTCGGCATGAGCCTGGCTCTGGTGCCCGCCGGCATTCTGGCCGATGCCCGCGGCCGCCGGCCGGTGCTGCTGGCCGGCATGGCGCTGCTGGTAGCCATGAGCTTTGCCTGCGCCGCGGCACCGAATGCGCCGCTGATGCTGGTGTTCCGGCTGGCGCAGGGGCTGGGCGGGGCCGCCTGCATGGTAATCAGCTATGCCATCGCCGCCGACGTCTTTCGCGGGGCCCGCCTTACGGCGGTTTCGGGCCTGCTCGGCGCTGCGTGGGGGCTGGCGCCGGTCATCGCGCCGGCTATTGGCGGCCTGCTGGTGGAAGTCATGTCGTGGCGGATGATCTTCGTGCTGATCGGGGTGCTTGCCGCGCTGGCGATGGCGGCGGTTGCGATCGCTCTGCCGGAAACGCTGGCGGCCGGCCGCCGCACGCCCGTCAGTCTGGCGGCGACGGGGCAGATCATCGCGGCCACCCTGCGGCACCGCGCCTTCCTGTGTTTCACGCTGGTGTTCACGGTCATGGCCAGCGCGCAGCTGGTGTTCGGCGTGGTGGCGCCGTTTCTTTATCAGCAGGCGCTGGGCTTTTCGCCCGCGGCCTACGGACTGGCGGCCTTTCTGCTGGGCGGCGCCACACTTGCCGGAGAGCTCGGCTGTACCGGGCTGGCAGAACGTGTGCCGGCGCGGCGCCTCGCCTTCGGCGCGCTCGCGGTCTATGGCGCCGGCACGGCCCTGCTGCTTGCCGCAGGTCTGCTCCACGGGGCCGATGTCGTTTCGCTGTCGCTCGGCGGCGCGCTCGTGCTGGCCGCCTGCGGTGTGCTGTGCCCGATGATGTACGGCATGACGCTCGGCCTCTTCACCCGCAATATCGGCCTCATCGGGGGCCTCACCTGCGCCATCTGCTATCTGGGCGTCAGCGCCGCCATGGCCACGGCGGCCGTGCTGCCGGACGACACCCAGACGCCGGTGGCCGGGCTCTATGTCGTGCTCGGTCTTGCTGCCGGCCTGCTGCTGCATGGCGGGCTGCCGAAGACCGCGCGGCCGCCCGGTCCGGACAGCGGGCAGAGAGAAGCCGGCCCGCCGCCACTGAATAATCCCATAAAAATTGTCCCCTGAGCCTCGTCCAATGAGAATTGCGCCATGAGCACCATCGGCATTCGCGGAATATTCTTCGACTTCGTGGACGATCCGTGGAAGCACATCGGCCGCGAGCATGAGGCGGCCCGGTTCCATGCCGACGGGCTGCTGGTGATCCGCGACGGCATCATTGCCGATTTCGGCGCCTTCGATGCGGTCGCGCCGCGCCATCCGGGTCTTGCCGTCACCGCGATCCCCGGCCGCATCCTCATGCCGGGCTTCATAGACGGCCACATTCACTTTCCCCAGACGCGCGTGCTGGGCGCCTATGGCGAGCAGCTGCTGCCGTGGCTGCAGAAGTGGGTGTTTCCGGAAGAGATGAAATACAGCGACCCCGCCTATGCGCGCGACGGGGCGGTGCGGTTCTTCGACACCCTGCTGGCCTCGGGCACCACAACCTGTCAGGCCTTCACCTCCAGTTCGCCGGTTTCCACCGAGGCGTTCTTCGAGGAGGCGACGCGGCGCAACATGCGCGTCATCGCCGGCCTGACCGGCATCGACCGCAACGCGCCGGATGCGTTCATCGATACGCCGGACAATTTCTATCGCGACAGCAAAGACCTGATCGCGCGCTACCACAACCGCGGCCGCAACCTCTATGCCATCACGCCGCGCTTCGCCTACGGCGCCTCGACGGATCTGCTGAAGCGCTGCGAGCAGCTGAAGCAGGAACACCCGGACTGCTGGGTCAACACCCACATTTCCGAGAACCCGGCCGAGTGCCGCGGCGTGCTGGAGCAGCACCCGGACTGCAGCGATTATCTCGCCGTTTATGAGAAATTCGGTCTGGTCGGCCCGAAGTTTTCCGGCGGACACGGGGTGTGGCTGTCCGATGGCGAGTTCCGCCGCATGTCGGCCAGCGGCGCGGCGGTGGTGTTCTGCCCGTGCTCCAATCTGTTCCTCGGGTCCGGGCTGTTCCGCATCGGTCGCGCCACCGATCCGGCGCACCGGGTGAAGATGTCGTTCGGCACCGATATGGGCGGCGGCAACCGCTTTTCCATGCTGAACGTGCTGGACGATGCCTACAAGGTCGGCATGTGCAACAACACCCTGCTCGATGGCAGCGTGGACCCCGCCCGCCGCGATCTGGCGGAAGCCGAGCGCAACAAGATGTCCCCCTATCGCGGCTTCTGGTCGGTCACGCTCGGTGGCGCCGAGGGGCTTTATCTCGACGACCGTCTCGGCAATTTCGCGCCCGGCAAGGAGGCGGACTTCGTCGCCCTCGACTGGAATGCCGGCCCGGCCGCCCAGCCCTGGCACCAGTCGCTGACCGTGGGCGCCGAGGGCCCGAAGACCATGGAGGAGGCCGCCGACGTGCTGTTCGCCATCATGATGGTCTCCGACGAGCGCGCCGTCGACGAGACCTGGGTGATGGGCAGGCGCCTCTATAAGAAGGGCTGAAAGCCATGGCGGAGGCGGGGGCGGCGACGGAGGCGGCGGGGGGGCCTGTCGCGCTCGTCATCCAGCGGCGCATCGCCGAGGCGGGCTATGCCCGCTATTCCCACTGGCTCGGCCGCGTTGCCGCCCGGCTCGGCGCGTGGCCCGGCTTCACCGGTCAGGAGGTCATTCCGCCCACGCCGCCGGTGCAGTCGGATTGGGTGGCCGTGCAGCGCTTCGATAATGCGGCCGATGCCCGCCGCTGGCTGCAGAGCGCCGATCTTGCCGCGCTGACGGACGAGGTGCGCGATCTGTTCGTCGGGCAGGAGGACATTCACCTGTTGCCCGATGCCGGCCAGCCGAGAAGCACCGCGGTTTCCGCCGTCGTGTCGTTTCAGGTGCCGCCGGAACTGGAGGCGGAGTTTCTCGCCTGGCAGCGCGACATCCAGAGCCTGGAGGCGGAGTTTCGCGGCTTCCTGCGCCATCGCGTGGAGCGGCCGATACCCGGCGTGCACGACGAGTGGATTATCATCCTGTCGTTCGACAGCGATCAGACGATGACGGCGTGGCTGGAATCGCCCCAGCGCCGTGCTCAGCTTGAAAAAGGGGCGCGGTTCAACGCCGCCCTCAATCTGCGGCGCACCAGTTACGGCTTCGATTTCTGGTTCCCGGGCGAGGCCGGCCGGCGGGGCGGGCCGGTTGCCACTTTCAAGAACAACCTGCTGGTGCTGCTGGTGCTTTATCCGGTGGTCTTTCTGTGGGGGGTCTTCTTTTCCGGGCCCGTGCTGCTGAAAAACGGCGTGCCGTTCTGGCTCGCCCTGTTCATCGGCAATCTGGTCAGCACCCAGCTGCTGGGCTGGTGGGCTGTGCCGCTGGCCTTCCGCTGCTTCGGCTGGTGGCTGGCGCCGGGCGGCGGGCTGCGGCGGGAGCTGCTGGGCTATGGCGTGCTGCTCGTTCTCTACGCGCTCTCCATGGCGGTCTTTGCCGCCCTGCTGATGTGGAATCCGGGCGGCTGAGGGGCGGGCCTGCGCCCGTATGGCGTCTTGAAGGGCGGGCCTGCGCCCGCAGCGGGTTATCGCCCGTCGCGCAGGGCGGCAATGAAGCCGGCGATGCCGTCCGGCAGGTCGGTGGCCGGGCGGTAGCCGAGGTCGTCGCGGGCGGCAGCGATATCGATCGGGCCGTGATGATCGTCCAGCGGATCGGGGCCGGCCGCCAGACGGATGCGGCTGCCGGGCAACTGCGCCATGACCATCGCCGCCACCGCGTCGAGGGTGTCGATGCGCCCGCCGGTGACGTTATAGGCCGGGCGCGGCAGGGCAGGGGCGTCGAACGCGGCCACCAGCGCGGCTGCGGCATCGTCGGCGTGGATGTACTGGCGCGGGTAGCCGGCCCCGAAAGGCACGTCGAGGGCCTCGCCGGCCAGACCGGCGGCAATCATCTGCCGCAGCAGGCACGGCGTGCTGCGGTCCGGGCCATAGATCCACGACAGCCGCAGGCTGGTGCCGGCAAGGCCGTGTTCTCGCCCGTAGGCAGCCACCAGATGTTCGCCGGCAACCTTGCTGGCGCCATAGACCGTGGCGGGCCGCAGGTCGGTGCTTTCATCGATCGGCGCGCCGAAGCTCGGCCCGTAGACGCTGGCCGACGAGCAGCCGATGAAGCGGCGCGCACCGTGGATGCGGGCGATCTCCAGCATGTTGGCGGTGCCGACGATGTTGGTTTCCACAAGGGAGAACGGCTTTTCGCGGCCGAGCATGGGGCCCGAAATGGCCCCGCAGTGGATGACGCCGGCAAGGCTGCGGCCGCGCACGAGGCCGTGCAGCGCGTGAACCTCCGTCAGCTCGACCGGGGCAACCGGCACGCCGGCAATCGTCGTGGCCACCCGGTCGACGGCTATTGCCGGGCGCCCGGCGGCGGCGAGCCGGCGCAGCACGGCGCGCCCCACCAGACCGGCCGCCCCGGTTACCAGCACCACGTCACTCATCGGTCGTTCCTGCATGCAAGGGGCATTTCATGGCTGGCGGAGACCAGCCCGGAACTGTCCGGGCCGCCGCGGAAGCCGGCCCGGACAGGAAGGTGCGGGCCGGCCTTACCGCGTCAGCGGCATCGCCACCGGCCGCATCGGCGCACCTGTGGCCCCGCGCAGCTTGATGCAGGCGCCAAAGAAGGCGAATTCATAGATCCGCTCGGCGGCCAGTTCTTCCAGATAGGCCATTTCCAGCAGCGGCACGCCGGCTTCCGCCAGCAGATAAGTGTGCACGGGGAAGAAGTTGACCGGATCGGGCGCAGGCGTCTGCTCCACGGTGAGGTTGTCGGCCCCGACCATGATCGCGCCATGCCCGGCGAGGAACTCGGCGCCTTCGCGGTTGAGGCCCGGCGTGTTGGCCACGAACGCCATGTCCGGCCACAGCCGCATCTGCCCGGTGCGGATGAGCACGACATCGCCGAGCCGCAGGCTGATGTTCTGGCGCTTCAGGCAGCCGCTCAGATCATCGGCCCCGACGGGGTGGCTCGGCGGCAGCACATCCACATTGTGCAGTGCGGCAACGTCCAGCAGCACGCCGCGCGCCAGAACCGGCGGATGGTGCTCCGGCCCGGCCACGTTCCAGTGCCGGCTGCCGAGATGCTCCTTTGCACTGAACTCGTTGAAGATGTGGCCGTTGTAGCCGAAGTGGTTGAGCGTATCGATGTGCGTGCCGCAATGGGTGTACATCGAAATGCCGTCGCCGGAATAGGCAACCAGCGTGTTCGCCTCCAGCCCCTTCTTCATGCTGTCGTCGACGATTTCGCCCGCGGGCGTGTGCGTCATCCAGATCTGATAGGGCTGGTCGCCGGCGCCGAACCAGCCCGGCATGCCGATGAAATGATCGACCGAGAGATCGAAGACGCGGCTGGCATCGGCCCGGCTGAGAATGGCCGAGCGGGATTCCGCATCGATCAGATTAAGCATTCCGATCTGGTCATCCTTGCCAAACGGGCTGCGGGTGACCTTATGGAACGCCGCATTATAGGCGATGATCTTGTCTTTCGTCGCTGCGTCGACGTAACACGCCATGCACATGATGAAATCCCTCTGTCTTCCCGATTGTTGTCAGAGCCGGTATGTTTCCGGCTTCCTGTCCCGGAAGGGGGCAATCTCGAATTCGCCGGCCTGAAAGACGATCGTCTTGTTACGCGCGCGGCTGAGGTCCGCCTCGGCAGCGAACAGGCCGGTGCCGGTGCCGGCGTGGGCGACGACGGTGCCGGACGGATCGACGATCTGGCTGCTGCCGAGGAATGCCGCGCCGTCTTCGCTGTCGTTGCGGTTGGCGGCGAGGAAATAGACGAAGTTCTCCGCTGCCCGCACCGGCGTGAAAAGGTCTGCCAGAATGCGCGATGCAGTCGGCCAGTTGGTTGGCAGCACGACGATTTCGGCGCCTTCCAGCGCCAGCGTGCGCACCACTTCGGGAAAGCGGATCTCGTAACAGATCGCCAGTCCGATGCGGCCGGCCGGGGTTTCGAACACCGCGGGGGCGGTCGGGTCGGGCTGGTCGACGAAGCGGTCGCCGCCAAGGAACGGCAGGTGGCTCTTGCGGTGCCGGCCGACGATGCCATGGGGGCCGATCAGCAGGGCGGTGTTGAAAATGCGCGCGCCCTCGCGCTCGAACAGGCCGATGACGACATGCAGGCCCGTCCTCTGGCAGGCTGCGCGGATCGAGGCCACCTCCGCCCCGTCGGCGGAAAGCGCCATTGCCGCCAGCTCTGCGCGGCTGTGGCAGACATAGCCGGTCAGGCTGCATTCCGGGAACGCCACCAGCGCGATGCCTTCGGCCGCCGCCTGTTCGATGCGGCGAACGATCTCACCGGCGTTGCGCGCACCGTCGCCTCTGGCAACGCCGATCTGTGCAACCGCGATTTTCATCATCGCTCCCGAAGCAGCCTCTCAACACTGGACCGTGACAGTAGTATGTTACATGTCAAATGTGAGTCAACGGCCCGGTGCGGCGGCAAGGGCGCGGCACACAAGGGCGCGGCCCAGAACGGGGCGGCACAGAACGGCGCGGCGCGGCGTTGGGTCACCTGTCGGGCACGGCTCTTCAGGCCTCGCCGGCCCTGCGCGGGTTGCGGGCAGAAGCGCCCCGTGGCAAGCCTGCAACCGGCCCCGCCCGGCAGCCGGCACAATCGGAAACGGTCCTGATGAAAAGTCCCGATCTGCACCAGAAGAGCCTTGCGACGCGCGTGTTCGAGATCGTCCGCAACGCCATCGTCGTCGGCGAACTCGTGCCGGGCAGCCTGCATTCGGTGCAGGAGATCGCCGAAAAGCTGAAGGTGTCGCGCACACCGGTGCGCGAGGCGCTGCTCAAGCTTGAAGAACTGGGCATGGTGAGTTTCGAGCGCAATCGCGGCGCGCGGATTCTCGAAACGACGGTGCACGATCTGGAGGAGATTTTCAGCCTGCGGATCATGCTGGAGATCCCGGCTGCCCACCGCGCGGCCATGCGGGTGACGGCGGCCGACCTGCGCCGCCTGCGGCCGCTGCTGGACGAGGTGCGGGATGCCTATAAATCCACGTCAGCCAACGCCCGCGCCCATCTGGAGCCCGACGCCCGCTTCCACCGCCAGATCGCGCTGATTTCCGGCAGCCGGCGGCTGGCGGGCATTCTGGACAATCTGTTCGACCAGCAGATGATCGCCGGCGGCACGTCCGGCGGCTTCACGCGCGAGATGGAGGCGATCTATCGCGACCACGAGCGGATCTACGACGCTATTGCGGGGCACGATCCCGCCGCGGCGGCCGCCGCCATGCGCGACCATCTGGTGACGAGCGCGCAGGCTCTGGTTGCCAAGGAAACCGGCGATGCCGGGGCCGGGCCGGCCTTCGGGCCGCTTTATGTCGATGTCCTGTCGCTGAACGCCGGCTCGTAAGCGGGGCTCAGGCAGCCAGCGTGGCGCTGAACGTGATCGGCGCCCGCAGCACGGCGGAAACCGGGCACCCCTCCTTGGCCTTGTGCGCCAGCGTTTCGAACGCG
Organism: Pseudoxanthobacter sp.; assembly: GCF_036822375.1. Classification (NCBI taxonomy): domain Bacteria; kingdom Pseudomonadati; phylum Pseudomonadota; class Alphaproteobacteria; order Hyphomicrobiales; family Segnochrobactraceae; genus Pseudoxanthobacter; species Pseudoxanthobacter sp. Next base: position 28,400 of record NZ_DAISHT010000019.1, read on the forward strand.
CTCTGGCTGATGCCGGGAATGCGGGCGACGACGGTAAGGTGCACCGCCGTGATGGCAAAGCCCTCGCCCTGCTTCTCGATGGAGACCTCGGAACGGGCGTCGAGCTGCGTGGGCGTGAACCCCGACAGCCCGAGCAGGCGCGAGAACGCCATGCAGAAACAGCCGGCATGGGCGGCCCCGATCAGTTCTTCCGGGTTGGTGCCGGGCTCGTCGCCGAACCGCGAGAAGAAGGCATAGGGGGCGTTATTGAGGGCGCCGCTCTCCGTTGAGATCGCGCCGCTGCCATCGCGCACGCCGCCCTGCCAGACGGCTTTTCCGAAGCGCTTCATGGTGTGTCCTCCCGTTTTTGCCGTTGGTGCGCGCCGGCCACGCCTCGCCGGCTGCCTTTCGCTCATTATGTGCAAAATACGCCCGGTTTGCATGCGAAAGTGCATGGCCCGGCGCGTTGCATCACCGGATTGTGCATGCACCGATTGCGGTGACGGCAAAGGAAAAGGCCGGCCGCTGCCGGCCGGCCGGCATCGTGCGCCTCAGCATTTCTTGTTGGGATCGTAGGTGAGCACGCGGACGAACTTGACCTTCAGCGTTGAGGGGTTCGGCGTCTTGGTGATGGGAAAGCCGGAGCCGAGGGCCAGATTGACAAGCGGATAGCTCGGCCACACCAGTTCGGCGGGCGTCGGCTGCTGCCACACCGGTTTGCGATCGAAATAATAGGTTATGGTATCCGGCCGGATATCGACGCCATAGTTGTGATAGGCATCGACAAGAGAATTCTTCGGCACATGAACGCGGTGCAGTGTATGAGTTGATTTCTCTTTGTCGTCGCCGACATACCAGACGTGAAGGGCTGACTGATAGGAAGCCGTGGCGTGTCCGTAATACTCGATCACGTCGATTTCGACGCTTGGTGAGGTGTCCGACGCGGGCTTGAGGCTTGTCAGCCAGAACGCCGGCCAGGTTCCCGGGCCGCGCGGAAACTTCATGCGGGCTTCGAAATAGCCATAACGGGCGCCGAAGCCGCGCCCGGTCCCGTCGGCCGCGGCTATGAGCCCGGAGGTCCAGCGACCGTCCGCCTGCTTGCGGGCCGTGATGTTCAGCACGCCGTCGGAGACGCTGAACGGGTCGTTCTTGCCGGGGTCGATGAAGGTGGCCGAGCCGAAATCGCCGTGCCACGGCGTATGCGCCGTCCACCGCGCCGGCCCGATCGTCCACGGCGCAACCTGAAAGTCGGAAAAGTCTTCCAAAAATGTGAGGTTGTATTTGCAGGCTTCAAGGTCCGGCGGCAACGGCTCTTCGCTGGCGGCCGAAGCGGTTCCAAAGCTCAGAAATAAAAAAGGCAGACACCAATAAACGGACTTCAAACAAGAAACGAATTTCATAATTACGACGTCTCCCTGCGCTGTCCGGGCCGCACAAACGTGTGGCTGCACAGGCGACACCGGCCGATTTGCTCAGTGCAGATCATGCGGGCGCGCCGGCACGGATCGTTCCGATACGCATGGAGGATCATCGCGCCGGCTTTGTCAAACGTCGGGAGGGCAGACCGGGCGGGGCAGGTGGACATGCCCGGGGCCCGTTTCCTTTGCCGGCTACTTCCTGCGGCTTTTGCGCTTGCGGCCGGCACGCTCGTCATCCGCGGATGACATCATCCAGTGCAGCAGGCGGGCGAGCGGATACGGACACCACAGCGGCGCAACGGAGTAAGGGTTCGATCGCGGCAGATAACCGCCTCGTGTCTTGGAGTTCCGAATCTCCTGCTGAATCTCCTGCCGAATCTTCCGTCGCTCCTGCTTGCGTGAGCTGTTCCACATAATGCACGCCTCGCTTCTGTAACGTGCTGTTAGCATGCGTGCCCGGCTTGGTCATTACCGCGCCTGCGCGACGAAGTGCCTCGTCTTTGGGCTCGTCTTGACCAGCAATCACAGGTTTTAGCGTCCGTATAAGCTGCTATTTACATCGAATATGGAATGCGAGTCATTCCTATCAATAAATATAGTGTTCTTCAAAATTTATATTTCTATAAAAGAAAACGAATATATAGGCCGATTTCGTGAAGATCGTTGCCGGAGAATATTGCGTTTAATTTCAAATTTGCACAAATGTTATTCCTGCTCCGTTCCGATGCCGGCGGGGGCGGCATCGTGCGGGCCGGTGAAAAACAAGTCGGATGGCAAGGCGGAGATGCGCGACGCCCGGGGTCCATCTGCGGGCATGGCGCTGGGCAGGCCTTCTCGCCCGCGCCCGAACGGGGCCGATGGGGGCGGGCGGCAAAACAAAAGCCCCGGTCCGCGGCGGGACCGGGGCTGAGGCCGTGCGCGGCCTTTGCCGGGGTTTCACATCGCCGGCCCATATGGCCGGACCGATGTGACCGGCATGGCGCGGGCGAGGGGCGGGTCAGAGGGTGATGGTGGTGCCGAGAAGGGCGAGGAACTGTGCGATCCACGCCGGGTGCGCCGGCCAGGCCGGGGCGGTGACGAGGTTGCCGTCGGTCACGGCGCCGTCAATGGCGATATCCGCATAGGCGGCGCCGGCAATGCGCACTTCTGCCTGACAGGCCGGATAGGCCGAGCACTTGCGCCCCTGCAGCACGCCGGCGGCAGCGAGCAGCTGCGGGCCGTGGCAGATGGCGGCAACCGGTTTTCCGGCCTCGAAGAAGTGACGCACCGTGGCCAGCACGGCCGCATTGAGGCCGAGATATTCCGGCGCGCGGCCGCCCGGAATCACCAGGGCATCGTAATCGGCCGGGGCGATATCGGCGAAGGTGGCGTTGAGCGTGAAGCGGTGGCCCGGCTTTTCGCTGTAGGTCTGGTGGCCCTCGAAATCGTGGATGGCTGTTGCCACCCACTCGCCCGCCTTCTTGTCCGGGCACACGGCCTCCACCTTGTGGCCCACGGCCAGCAGGGCCTGAAACGGCACCATGATTTCGTAGTCTTCGCCGAAATCGCCGACGATCATCAGAATGCGCTTGGCGCCCATGGCTTTTCTCCCGGTTGCCCGCGGGCCTCTGCGTGTTCGGGCCCGCTGGGGATGTGAGAGCGCCACTATCGCCCGGCACACGACGGCGCGGGTGTTATCCGGCTGTTGCAGCCGGCCGGGGCGGCCTGCGGGCGGGCAAAAGCAACGGGGCGGCGTGTTGCCACGCCGCCCCGCGGATGAAGTCAGCCGGTCTGCCGGTGCCGGTCAGGCGTCGGCCTTGACCTTCTTGTGCATGGTGCCGGTCTCGCGCAGACGGGTGTGCCAGGACAGCGCCTCTTCGATGATGTGCGGGGTCTGGCCACCACGCTTCCACGCCCGCTCGACATAGTCGTTGAGCTCGTCGCGGTAGTCCGGATGCACGCAATTGTCGATGATGAGGCGCGGACGCTCGCGCGGCGCGGTGTTGCGCAGGTCGGCCAGGCCGATCTCGGTGGCGATGATGTCGACATCGTGCTCGGTGTGGTCGACGTGAGGCACCATCGGCACGATCGAGGAAATCTTGCCGTCCTTGGCAATCGACTTCGTCACGAACACGGCGAGGTAGGCATTGCGGGCAAAATCGCCCGAACCGCCGATGCCGTTCATCATGTGCGTGCCGCCGACATGCGTGGAGTTCACGTTGC
>NZ_DAISHT010000020.1:0-13336 GCF_036822375.1 Pseudoxanthobacter sp.
TGGAGAAGGTGCGCAAGGTCCTGAAGATCGCCAAGGAGCCGATCTCGCTCGAAACCCCGATCGGCGACGAGGAGGATTCGCACCTCGGCGACTTCATCGAGGATAAGAACGCGATCCTGCCGATCGATGCAGCGATCCAGTCCAACCTGCGCGAAACGACCACGCGGGTGCTGGCCTCGCTGACCCCGCGCGAGGAACGCGTGCTGCGCATGCGCTTCGGCATCGGCATGAACACCGACCACACGCTGGAAGAGGTCGGCCAGCAGTTCTCGGTCACCCGCGAGCGTATTCGCCAGATCGAGGCCAAGGCGCTGCGAAAGCTGAAGCACCCGAGCCGGTCGCGCAAGCTGCGCTCTTTCCTCGATAACTGATCCACGATGCGGGCGGCGCCGGAAGGCGCCGCTTCCGTCTCTGCCGTCCGGCCGTGTTCCTTCGTCCGTCAGGGTCTGTCGTCCATGTCCGATGCTGCGTCCGGTGCTGCTGAAATCGTTTCCATCGCGGCGGGCCCGCTCACGGCCGCCATTTCGGCGCTGGGGGCGGAACTGCAGGCGCTGCGGCTCGGCGAAACCGATCTGATGTGGAACGGCGATCCGGCGGTGTGGGCCGGGCGGGCGCCCATCCTGTTTCCCGTCGTCGGCGAACTGGCCGGCGGCGAATACCGGCTGAACGGCCGGTCGTTCCCGCTCGCCCGCCACGGCTTTGCCCGCCGCCGGGTGTTTGAGGTGGCGGAGCGGACGCCGCACAGCGTGCTGTTCCGCCTGACCGACGATGCAGCCAGCCGCGCGGTCTATCCGTTCGCGTTCACGCTCGATGTGCGCTTCACCCTCACCGGCGCGGCGCTTGAGGTGGCGGTGACGGTCACGAACGGCAGTGCCGGCCCGATGCCGGCCTGTTTCGGTTTCCATCCCGCGTTCCTGTGGCCGCTGCCCGGTGCCGGCGCGCGGGAGGATCACGCCATCGTCTTCGAGGCCGACGAGCCGGCGCCGCTGCGTCGCCTCGGCCCGAACGGGCTGGTGGAGCCGGCCGGCGTGCCGACGCCCGTCGAAGGGCGGCGCCTCGCGCTGCGCGACGGGCTGTTTGCGCACGATGCGCTGGTGTTCGATGCGCCCGCCAGCCGCCGGGTGCGTTATGGCGGGGCCGGCGGGCCGTCGATCACGGTCGGTTTTCCGCTGATGCCGCAGCTCGGCATCTGGACCCGGCCGGGCGCCGGCTATGTCTGCATCGAGCCCTGGCACGGCATTGCCGACAGCGAGGGCTTTACGGGCGACTTTGCCGAAAAGACCGGCGCCGTGGTGATCGCCCCCGGCGAAAGCCACGCCTTCGGCATGACAATCGGCGTTTCCGCGGCCGGCTGAAGCCCGGTCGCGAGCTGGAAAACATAATTCTGTCCGATGGTTATTGCGCCCGTTGTGCGGCCGGTGCCGGGCGGCGGGCACGCGCCTGCCGGCCCGCCGGTGCCCGCCCGCCAGCCATTGACGCCGGTCCGCGCGGAAATTATGTGTATCATGCACATTAATTGATGCGGCCTGCGGAGGGCCATCATGAAAGCAGCAATTGTCGGGGGGCGGGGCCAGAGCCCGGTCTGTGGATCGTTTGCCGCGCCGCAGGCCGCGGCCGGTGAAGTGCTGGTGGCGGTTACCGCGGCGGCGCTCTGCCCGCTGACGCGCATTCGCGCCGCGGGCACGCATTACAGTGCCTCCGGTTCGTTTCCGCTCGTTGCCGGCGTCGATGGCGTCGGCCGGCTCGACGATGGCCGGCGGGTCTATTTTCTGCTGCCGCGCGCGCCCTATGGCAGCATGGCCGGACTGGCGCCGGTGTCCGGCAGCCATGTCATCGCCGTGCCGGACGGGCTGGACGACGTTGCCGCGGCGGCTCTTGCCAACCCCGGCATGTCGTCGTGGGCGGCCTTCACGGCGCGGGCGCGGCTGAAGCCGGGCGAGACGGTGCTGATCAACGGTGCAACCGGCGCCTCCGGGCGGCTTGCGGTGCAGATCGCCCGGCATTTCGGCGCCGGCAAGGTGATCGCCACCGGCCGCAACACCGCGGTGCTGCGCGAGCTGGAAGCGCTGGGTGCCGATGTGACGATGCCGCTCGCCGGCGACCGCGCGGCGCTGACCGAGGCGTTCAGGAGCCATTTCGCCGCGGGCGTGGATGTCGTGGTGGACTATCTGTGGGGCGAGAGCGCCGAATGCCTGCTGGCGGCGGCGGCGAAGACGGCGGTCGAGGGCGTGCCGGTCCGCTTTGTGCAGGTCGGCAGTTCGGGCGGCACGGAGATCACGCTTCCGGCTGCGGTGCTGCGCTCCTCCGGCCTTGAGCTGATGGGCAGCGGCATCGGCAGCGTGCCGCTCGCGGGCCTGCTGGATGCCATTGCCGGCGTGTTCGGCGCGGCGCTGGATGGCGGCCTCAGCCTGCCGGTGCGCACCATGCCGCTGAGCGCGGTTGCCGAGGCCTGGCAGGACGATGGCCGGGCCGGCCGCGTGGTGCTGACGCCCTGACAATGCGCTTCAGGGCCGGCCGCCCGTGTTGCCGGGCGGCCGGTGCCTCAGCCCGCCGGCGTCTTGACATGGCGCATGGCAGCGGCATAACCGCCCTCCGCGCCGTCGACGAAGTGCATGTGGCCGGCCTGCATGACGGAGGGCACGATACAGGTCATGAGCGCCGCATCCTGCCGGTGCAGGCCTGAAACCGCCACGTCCGCGGCGGCGGCCAGACGGGCTTCCAGCCGGTCGGCAAAGGCGGGCGTGCAGTCGAGCGTCATTCTCAGGCCATCATCGAACTTGCGAAAGTCGGTGTTGGCCACCAGTTCTGCCAGGTAGCGCTTCGGGTCGAAGGCGCCGACCGGGGTTCGCCAGCGGAAGATCTGCCGGCTCACGAACAGCCGGGCGACGAACCAGAGCCGACCCAGCGGCCCCGGAAGGTAGGGCGGCGGGGTGTAGAGCGTTCTGTAATCGAGGCCGCCGGCCGCAAGCTGCAGGGGTGCCAGAACCGGCGGCCCGGCTTCGGGCACGGGGCTGCCGGCCTCGTCGCCGCTGGCGGCGACCATCGCCAGCACCGCGTCGACGATCCGGCGGAAGGCCGCCGGATCGGCACCCGGTGCGGGCACGACAACGAGCGACAGCATGATGCCGCGCCGGGCGGGCATGCGGTCGAAATGACAGGAGAGGCCGGAAAGGTCGGGCCGGGCGCCGGCCGGGGCGGCGGGCAGATGATAGAGGCCGGCCTTCATCCGCGCCTCGCTCCACGTCAGGCCGCCGCCGGCAAACATGGCGTAGGTCACGTTGGGCGAGGGCGCAAAGCGGCTGATGGCAATGTCGAGGCCGGCGGCGCGCACTGCGGAAACGGGCACCAGCGCCGCCCGCAGCGTCATGTCGAGATCGGCGGCCACCCACGCGGCGGTTGCGGAAAGCGCCCCGGCTGCGGCCGCGGCGGCTTCCGGCCCCACCGCAAAGGCAGCGCCGTCGCCGCCGAACGCGAAGGGAAATTCATCGCTGCCGATGGCATTGGCCAGAGCGGCAATGGCGGCGGCGCCGGCGGCGTTCACCGCCTTGTAGCGGCCTTCGGCGGCGAGCGCCGTGGAGGCGACGACATCCGTCAGGCCGATCAGCCAGTCATCGGGAAGCCGGCGATAAAGCGCCGGGTCCGTCAGGTGGCTGAACTGATCGAAGACCGGAACACTGCGATAGAATGCACCGGTGGCGGCGGCCGCCGGAGGCGGCTGAAACGGCTGCGGCATGGCGTGCAGGCTCCGGTGCGGGCGCATCTTTCGGGTGCGCCGGCGCGCAACGCACGCATAATGCCGGCAAAGGCGGGGCTTGTCAGGAGCCTTGCGGCCGGCGTCGTGCAAGGCGGCAAGCCGGCTCTGCGGGCCGGCGGGCCGGAAACGTCAACGACAGGGGCAGGAGTGACCCGATGGCCGGCGAACATCAGTACGCCAACGATATCGTAGCCTGGCTGGTCAGCGAGGCCCGCTTTCTCGACCCCGCCGTGGCCATCGAGGGCTTTGCCCACCGGCTGCGGGCAACCGGTCTGCCCATCGACCGCATCACCACGTCGGTGCGGGTGCTGTCGCCGACCATTCTGGCCGTCGGCACCGTGTGGCGGCCGGGCCATGCCATCACGCTCTCGACCTATGATTATGTCGAGCGCGACGAGGGGCTTTATGAGCGCAGCCCCTATTATGTCGTGCACCAGACCGGCCGGCCGCTGCGCATCGATATCGGCGAAACGCCGGACGACCGCTTCGGCATCGTGCCGGAGCTGAAGGCAGAGGGCATCCGCGCCTACTGGGTGGAGCCGCTGCCGTTCGTCGACGGGGTGCTGAACGTCATCACCTTCGCCACGCGCGATCCGGCCGGCTTTCCGGCCTTCTTCGCGGGTCTGCTGGCGCGGGTTCTGCCCGCTTTCACGGCGGTGATGGAGGTGTTCTCCAGCCACCGGGTGCTGCGCGGGCTGCTGGCTGCCTATGTGGGCGAGGGGCCGGCGCGGCAGATCGTTTCCGGCACCACCCACCGCGGCGAGGTCACGCGCATCCGCGCGGCGGTGCTGTTTGCCGATCTGCGCGGCTTCACCGCGCTTTCCACCCGCATGCCGCCGGAGGAGACGGCCGAACTGCTCAACCGCTATTACGACCTCATCGTGCCGGCCATGACCGATCGCGGCGGCAACATTCTGAAGTTCATCGGCGACGGTGTGCTGGCGATCTTCTCCGACGAGGAACAGGGCTCGGCCGGGTCCTGCGCCAATGCGCTGGCGGCGGCCGAGCGCGCCCTTGCGGCCGCTTCCGCACAGGATTTCGGCACCGACGAGCCGATCCGCTTCGGGCTGGCGCTGCATCATGGCGATGTCGCCTATGGCAATGTCGGTTCGGGATCGCGGCTCGATTTCACCGCCGTCGGGCGGGATGTCAACGTCACGGCCCGCATCTCCGGGCTGTGCAGCGTGCTGGAGCGGCCGCTGCTGGTTTCCACCGGGTTCGCGGCGCTTCTGCCGGGGCGCGATTTCGTCAGCCGCGGCTGGCACACGGTGCGCGGGCTGGCCGACCCCATCGAGGTGCTGGAGCCGGCGGGGCTTGAGGCCGCCTGGCCGCGCGCCGTCTCCGGCGTGCCCGCCTGAAGCCGGCAGGTCAGAAAAAAAGGGGCTCCCCGGGGAGCCCCTTTTGTCGTTTCGGGCGGCTGTCGGGCTCAGGCCGGGCCGGCCTCTTCGTCGTCGTCCGACGTTCCCCGGCCGGCGGCCCGGCGATCCAGTGCCCGGTGCGCGGAGGCCACGGCCTCGTGCTCGCCGGGGCGGAAATGCACCGCCGGCGGCCGCACGCCGTGCAGCAGCAGCACCCGGCGGATGGACGGCGCCGCGCCCGAGACATAGACCAGCGCGCCGCGCCGCAACGCCTTGCGCACGAAACCCTCGATGGTGGTGGCGGCGGTGGAATCCAGCACCGGCACCTGCGCAACGTCGATGATGAAGGCGCGCGCCTTGTTGTCGGCGACGCGGTCGAGCGCGGCGCCGATGGTGGCGGCCGCGCCGAAGAAGAACGCCCCGGTGATGCGATAGACCACCACCTCGCGGTCGGCGGCGGGTGCGCCGTCATAGACCGGGCGCGGGCTGACATCGTCGGGCCGGTCTTCCGGGGCGAGCGACTGCACCGCATCGAGGCGCACGGTGGTGGCCATGCGGTGCAGGAACAGCAGAGCGCCGAGCGCGAACCCGACCACGATGCCCTCGGAAAGATCGCGGAACACCGTCAGCAGGAAGGTGGCTGCCAGCACCACCGCATCCCCGCGCGAGCCGCGCACCAGCGCGGCAATGGCATGGCGCTCCACCATGTTCCACGCCACCAGCGCCAGCACGCCGGCAAGGGCGGCGAGCGGGATGAAGGCGGCGAGCGGGGCCGCCACCACCATGAACGCCAGCAGGAACAGCGAATGCAGCATGCCCGCCACCGGGCCGCGCGCCCCGGCGCGCACGTTGGTGGCGGTGCGGGCGATAGTGCCGGTCACGCAGATGCCGCCGAACAGGCCGGAGGCGATGTTGGCGGCGCCCTGTGCCACCAGCTCGCAGTTGGAGCGGTGCCGCCGGCCGGTCATGCCATCGGCAACCACGGCGGAAAGCAGGCTCTCGATGGAGCCGAGCAGGGTGAAGGACAGCGCCACCGGCAGCAGCGCCACGATGCGTTCGGGCGTGATCTCGGGCAGCGACGGTGCCGGCAGGGTGGAGGGGATGCCGCCGAACTTGCTGCCGATCGTTTCCACCGGCAGGCCCAGCCCCCAGGCGGCCACCGAGGCCACGGCCACCGCGATCAGCAGGCTCGGCCACTGCGGCCGGCGGCTGCGGATGATGACGATGAGGGCGATGACGCCGATGGCCAGCACCGCGGCGGCCGCGTTGGCCGAGGGCAGCGCGGAGGCGAGCGCGGCGATCTTCGGCACGATGGGGCCGGGCTCGCCATGGGGCAGGGTCAGGCCGAACAGATCCTTCAGCTGGCTCGCCAGAATGATCACGCCGATGCCCGCCGTGAAGCCCACGGTGACAGGGTAGGGGATGAACTTGATGAAGGTGCCAAGGCGCAGCAGGCCCACCGCCATCAGCATGATGCCGGACATGATGGTCGCCAGAATGAGACCGTCGACGCCGTAGGTGGCGACCGTCGTCGACACCAGCACGATGAAGGCGCCGGCCGGTCCGCCGATCTGGAACCGGCTGCCGCCGAGCAGCGACACCACGAAGCCGCCGACGATGGCGGTGTAGAGACCGCGATCCGGGGTGACGCCCGAGGCGATGGCGATCGCCATGGACAGCGGCAGCGCCACGATGGCGACCGTGAGGCCGGCAACGGCATCTGCCTTGAGATCCTTCAGGCGGTAATGCTCGGCAAGGACCGTGACGAGCTTGGGCGTGAACAGCTCTGTGAAGCTCGGTTCGAGCGAACGCGTGGGCATGACAACTGACCGGTTTGGTGGGCCGCGGCGAAAGAGGGATCGTCGGCACAAGGTCGGCGGTCGCCGCCGCGATCTTTGCAAACCGGTGGCCTGATAACAAGATGCTGCGCCCGGTCGCACGCATATTTGCAACATTTGCGAAAGCCGCGCTCCCGCCGCGCCCGCGGGCCGGTGGCGAAGGGGCGGGGCGATATACCTAGGTATGGCTTCCGCCTGCCTTGGTATCCGGGGCCGACACGGCCGGATGAATTGTCCGCTTCCTGCGGCACTCATAGTCTTTGCCGTGTTGCAGCCCGGCCATGTTGCAGCCCGGCGGGACGACAGCCGGCGCCCGCGGGCGTTTCTCAGGCGTCGCCGGACCGGTCGTCCGCGGCGCAGCCGTTCCTGCCCCCGGTTTGCGGGGGTGTTCCCCTTGTCTGCCAGCCATCCGGCTGTTGCCGCGCCGCGGCGTCACGGCCCTCAGGGGCCTCGCGCGGCGCCGGTCTCCTCCGTTCCGTTCCCGCTCGCTGTTGCCGCCGGCCGGCCGGCGCGCCCGCTCACCATTCCGCTTAAGGAGGCTCTCCGATGGGTTATGTCACGACCGCCGACGGCGTCGAGATCTTCTACAAGGACTGGGGTCCGAGAGACGCCCAGCCGGTGTTCTTCCACCACGGCTGGCCGCTGTCGTCCGACGACTGGGACAACCAGATGCTGTTCTTCGTCGCCCGCGGCTACCGCGTGGTGGCCGCCGATCGCCGCGGCCACGGCCGCTCGGCGCAGGTCAGCGACGGCCACGACATGGACCACTATGCCGCCGACACCGCCGCGGTGGTGGAGCATCTCGGCCTGCGCAATGCCATCCACATCGGCCATTCCACCGGCGGCGGCGTGGTGGCGCGCTACACGGCCCGCCACGGCGGCGGAGGCCGGGTCGCCAGAGCCGTGCTGATCGGTGCCGTGCCGCCGATCATGCTGAAGACCGCCGCCAACCCCGGCGGCCTGCCCGTGGAGGTGTTCGACGGCTTCCGTGCGGCGCTCGCCGCCAACCGCGCGCAGTTCTATCTCGATGTGCCGGCGGGCCCGTTCTACGGCTTCAACCGGCCGGGCGCCGCGGTCTCGCAGGGCGTGATCGAGAACTGGTGGCGGCAGGGCATGGCGGGCGGCGCCAAGGCGCAATATGACGGCATCAAAGCCTTCTCCGAGACCGATTTCACCGACGATCTGAAGGCCATCGCAGTGCCGACGCTGGTGCTGCACGGCGACGACGACCAGATCGTGCCGATTGCCGATTCCGCGCTGCTGTCGGCGAAGCTGCTGCAGAACGGCACACTCAAGGTCTATCCCGGCTTTCCGCACGGCATGTGCACCACCCATGCCGACGTCATCAACGCCGACCTGCTGGCCTTCGTGAAGAGCTGACGGGGCTGCCGGCCGGGCGCGGAAGCCGGCGCAATGAGCGGCGGCAGTACGAAACCGGCCGGCAAACCGCCGGCCGCGCCGCCGCCGGCCCCGGCACTGTCCCCCGGCATCGACCTCTCCCGCTCCGCCGGCCCGTCCGCGGGCGGCGTTCGGCGCCGCTTTTGCCTGTGGCGTGGACGCGGCGCGTTATTGCCGTGTCGTTTTCGCCCGCGGGGTGGCGGCTCCCGAAGGACCGTGCCGATGCGCTGAAGGGGAATTCCGGCGGCGCCTTTCACGATGGCCTGCGTTCTGTGCGCGCCGGCCGCGCGCGGCCGGCGGGGCTGCCGTGCGCCGCGCTGTCCCTGCGGCCTGCAAGCGCGGTCGGCTTGCAGACGCGGTCCGGGGGCTGCTGCCTTCGGCGCGGTTGCTGCCGGGCAGCGCCTGCGTGTTCCCGGCCGGGCGGTGCTGTCGTCGCTGCGCCGGCATCTCGGGCCCGGCACGGGTTGCTGCCGGCGGCTGCCTTCGTCACGGCCGCCTCGTCTGCCGTTCCGGCGCCGGGCGATCAGCCGGATGGAGCGCGCCGCTATACCTTCGTATGCGCGGCTGGCCGGGGGCCACATGGTAAGCTGCCTCAGCATCATCGACAGGGCGCGCCGTGCCGGCGAGGGGAGGCTGCGATGAACCCGGTCCTCAGCCTCCGCCCGCGCGGCCTGCTGAAGTCGTCCGTGGCCGCCGTTGCGCTCGGCGCGGGCATCTTCGCCGTGGATACGCTGACGACGCTCGATACCGCCGTCGCCGTGCTCTACAGCGCCGTGATCCTGCTGCTGGCCGACAGCCTCGGCCCGCGCGGGCTGCTGGTGGCCGGCGCGGCGTGCGTGGGGCTGACGGTGGCGGGCTTTCTCGCGGTCCACGGTCTGGCGTTGGATCCGCAGGCCATGATGCGCGGCGGGGTCAGCCTCACGGCCATCGGGCTGACCACGGTGCTGGCGGTGCGCAACCGGCGCTCGGCCGCGTCGCTGCAGGAGCAGGCGGCGCTGCTGAACCTGACCCACGATGCCATTCTGGTGCGCGATACCGCCGACACCATCCTTTACTGGAACCGCGGCGCGGAAGCGCTCTATGGCTGGCCGGCGCGCGAGGCGGTGGGGCGCAATGCCGGCGAACTTCTGGGCACCGTGCTGCCGGCGGGCCGGGCGGAGGTGACCGCGCAGCTTTACCGCGCCGCGCGCTGGGACGGCGAACTGCGCCAGCGCTGCCGGGACGGCACCGAGATCCGCGTTTCGAGCCGCTGGTCGCTGCAGCGCGATGCCGCCGGCCGGCCGGTGGCCACCATGGAGACGAACAACGACATCACCCGCCGCCGGCTTTCGGAAGAAAAGCTGCTGAAGGCGCAGCAGGAGCTGGAGCAGGTCTCCCGCGTTGCCACCTTCAGCCAGCTCACCGCTTCGGTTGCCCATGAGGTGAGCCAGCCTCTGGCCGCCATCATCACCAACGGCGAGGCTTGCCTGCGCTGGCTGGGCCGGCCGGTGCCCGATATCGGCGAGGCGACCGGCAGCGTGGAGCGCATGATCGCCGCCGGCCGCCGTGCGGGGGCGGTGGTGGCGCGCATCCGCGCTCTGGCACGGCGCGACGCGCCGCGTCACGAGCGGCTGGCGCTGAACGGGGTGATTGCCGGGGCGGCGCAGCTTCTTGCCGCCGACATCGCCGCCCGCCGGGTGGTGCTGCACCTGCGCCTCGCCCCGGTGCTGGCGGATATCCGCGGCGACCGCATCCAGTTGCAGCAGGTGTTCATCAACCTGATGATGAATGCCCTGCAGGCGATGGAAGCCGGGCCGCTCGAAGATGCGCCGGCCGGCGGGCGGGTGCTGGTCGTCGCCTCCGCCCCGCACGACGACGGCTGCGGCGGCGCGCCGGGGGTGGCGGTGACCGTCAGCGACACCGGGCCGGGGGTGCCGGCCGAGCGCCTGCCGCGGCTGTTCGAGCCGTTCTACACCTCCCGGCCGGGCGGCATGGGGCTGGGTCTTGCCATCTGCGCCAGCATCGTTGAGGCCCACGGCGGAGGCATTGCGGCCCGGCCGATTCCGGATGGCGGTATGGCCTTTCATGTTACACTTCCGGCCATGAAGGACATGCAAGAATGATTGTTGCCTCCATGATGAAGAATGCCGCGCCGTCGCCCGATGATGCACTGGTGATTGTTGTCGATGACGATGAAATGCTGCGGGCATCGCTTTCCAGCCTGCTGCGGTCGATCGGCCTGAAAGTCGAGCTCTTCGGATCGGCGGCGGAACTGCTCGCCGCGCGGCTGCCGGACATGCCGCGCTGCCTTGTGCTGGATGTGCGCCTGCCGGGCGTCAGCGGGCTGGATTTTCAGGCCCAGATCGCCCGCTCGGGCCTTGCGATGCCGGTCGTGTTCATGACCGGTTTCGGCGATATCCCGATGACGGTGCGTGCCATGAAGGCGGGGGCGGTGGATTTTCTCACCAAGCCGTTCCGCGATCAGGAGTTGCTGGACGCGGTGCTGGCGGCCATCGGTCAGGACCGCGCGCGGCGCCGCGAGGAGGGGGTGCTGGCCGGGCTGCAGGCGCTCTACCGCACGCTGTCGCCGCGCGAGCAGGAGGTGATGGTCCTCGTCACCGCGGGCCTGATGAACAAGCAGGTCGCCGCCAGAGTGGGGTTGAGCGAGGTGACCGTGAAGATCTATCGCGGCCACGTCATGCGCAAGATGCAGGCCCGTTCGCTGGCCGATCTGGTGCGCATGTCGGAACTGCTCGGGCTGCCGGCGGCGGCCGATGCCGCCGGCCGGCCGTGACGGCGGCTCCGGCTGCGGGGTGGCAGCAAGGGGGGCAGCAGGGGCGACGGCCGGGGGCGGGCCGCGCTTTCAGGACAGAATTTCGGAAGGACGTCATTGAAGTGTCCCACTCTCAGCACGGGTCCCGGCCGCCGGCGATGGTGATGATCATCGACGACGATGAAGCGGTGCGCACGGCCACGGCAAGCCTGTTGCGCTCGTGGGGTTTTGCCACCAGCACCTTTGCGCGGGCGGAGGATTTTCTGCATTCGCCCCGCCTGAATGAGGCCGGATGCGTCATCAGCGATGTGCAGATGCCGGGCATGAACGGGCTTGAGCTGCAGGCCCGCCTGATTGCCGGCGGCCATCCGGTACCGCTGATCTTCATCACCGCTTTCCCGGAAGAGCGCATCCGCCGGCAGGCCGACGCGGCCGGGGCAGCGGGCTTTTTCGTCAAGCCGTTCGACGGTGACGAGATGATCGCCTGCCTCCGGCAGGCCCTGCGCGCGCCGGCCTGACAGCAGGCCTGACAGCACCGGCGGCCGGCAGAAAGCACAGCCGTTCCGCTGCGCGCCGCGGGCCGGCGATGATAATGTGCCTCGCGGGCGGCCGCCGGCAGGCGACGCGGCGAAACGGGGCGCACACGGCGCAGGACGGGACCGCAGACAGACAGACGGGACCGCAGATGGATGGACGGGGCATGACGGATCGATCCGGCGCGGCCGCGCCGGCCGGCGGGCAGGCGGTGCCGGCCGCCGGCTGGTGGAATCGTCTCCGCCTGTTTCCCGCCGGCGCGCGCGACGGCATCGAGCGCCACACCGCCTTCGATCGCGAAACCCGGCAGAGCTGGCGCATGCTGAGCGCGCCCTGCGGAACGGCGGCCGCCGCCGTGCTGGAGCGCGAGGCCCGCATCGCCGCCCGGCTGGGCGAGGCCGTTGCCGAGGTTCCGCTGCGCGTCGTCCGCGACGGGCGTGTGATCCTGCTCTCGGCGGCGGACAGCGAGACGCTGGTGGCGAAGGGCGGCCTGCTGCTGCCGCCGGGCCGCTTTCTCGACCTTGCGGTCGAAGCCGCCGCGGTGCTGGCGCGGATGCACGGCGCCGGCGTCATTCACCGGGCGCTGCGGCTGTCGCGCTTCGTGGTGGCGGCGGATGGCACCCTGCGGCTGCGGGGCTTCGGTCAGGCTATGGCCGGCGACATGCCGGAAGCGCCGTTGCTTTCGCCGGCCTCCGGCGCCGCCATGGCCCATGCCGCCCCCGAGCAGGCGCGGCGGCAGAACCCCGCCAGCGATGCGCGCAGCGACCTCTATGCGCTCGGCGTCGTGTTCTATGAACTGCTGACCGGCCAGCGCCCGCTCACTGCCCGCACCACGGCGCAATGGCTGCATGCCCATGTTGCCGTGGCGGCGGAGCCGCCGGGCACGCTCCGGCCCGACCTGCCGGCAATGGTCGATACCATCGTGCTGAAGCTGCTCGCCAAGGAGCCGGCCGGGCGCTACCAGAGCGCGGCGGCGCTTCACGCCGATCTCGTGCGCTGCCGTGACGACTGGCAGCGCACCGGCGATATTGCGGCCTTTCCGCCGGGGCGGGCGGATATCGGCCCGCCGGCGGTGTTGTCCGGCCGGCTTTTCGGCCGGGCGGCGGAGTTCGGCTGCCTCACGGCGGCTTTTGCCCGCGTGCGGCAGAGCGGGCGGGCGGAAGGGGTGCTGGTGACGGGAGAGGCCGGGGCCGGCAAGTCCGCTCTGGTCGCCCGGCTCGCCGCCCATGTCATCGAGGCGGAGGCGCGCTTTGCCGCCGGCAAGAGCGATCTGTTGCTGAAGGACGTGCCCTTTGCGCCCTTTGCCGGCATTCTGCGCACCGTGTTCGCCGGGCTTCTCAGCGAGAGCGCGGCGGGGCTGGAGGCCGCCCGCGAGCGCCTCGTCGCCACGCTGGCCGGCTACAGCGGGCTTGTCGCCGATCTCGTGCCGGAGGCCGCCTTCGTGCTCGGTAGCGCCGCCCCGCTGCCGGAGGTTTCCGCAGCGCTGACGCAGGCGCGCATGGCCCGCGTCATCGTGCAGACGCTGGGTGCCGTCGCCACGCCGGGCACGCCGCTGGTGGTGTTCCTCGACGATCTGCACTGGGCCGACGGGGCCAGCCTTGCGGTGGTGCGCGCGCTTGTGGAAACGGCGCCGGCCCATGTGCTGTTCGTCGCCGCCTGCCGCGAGGACGAGATGGCGCGCACGCCGGCCCTGCGGGCGCAG
>NZ_DAISHT010000020.1:13436-31967 GCF_036822375.1 Pseudoxanthobacter sp.
GAGCGGGATGGGGATGAGCGGGATGGCGGTGAGCGAGATCGCCGTGCCGCCGCTGAGCGAGGCGGAAACGACGGAGATGGTCGCCGCCGCCCTCAGCAGCCCGCCCGCCGACGTGGCGCCGCTGGCCGCCACCATTCATGCCAGAACCGGCGGCAATGCCTTCTATGCCGGGCAGTTCCTGCGCGCGCTGGTGGATGGCCGGGTGGTCGTGTTCAGCCCGCAGAGCCAGCGCTGGACATGGGACGGCGCGCAGCTCAGCCGGCAGCACACGGTGGCGGAGTTCATGCAGACGCGGCTTTCGGCCCTGCCGGCGCCGCAGCAGGAGTTTCTGCGCGTGCTGGCGTGTGCCGGCGGGCGGTGCCCGGCTGCGCTGTTCGTGCGCATCGCCGGGGACGCGGACGCCGCGCCCGGGCCGGTTGCCGGCGCGCTCATGGCCGCCGGGCTGGTGGTGCGCCGCGACGACGACTATCACATCGCCCACGACCGCGTGCTGGAGGCCGCCTATGCGCTGACCCCGCCGGACCGGCGCGGCCGCGAACACGCACGCCTTGCCGGGCTGATGATGCCGGCCGCCGGCGAGGTGCCCGAGGCCATGGTGTTCGGCATTGCCGCCCAGATCGAGCGCGCCGACTGCAGCGATGTGGCGGCGCCCCGGCGGCTGGCGTTCATGCGGGTTCTGCTGGCGGCGGCGCGGCGGGCGCGCGGCACCGGAGCGGTGCAGCAGGCCGCCGGCTATCTGGCGCTGGCCCGCCGTCTGGCGCCTGCCGGCTGGCAGACCGGCCACCCCGGTCTGGCCTTCGATCTGGAGCGGCTCGACTGCGAGTGCCTCGTGGCGCTGGCGGCCATCGATAAGGCGATGCCGGCGCTCGCCGCGCTGCTGGCGCGCGCGCCAGATGCCGTCAGCCGGGCCGGTGTGCTGCGCCTGCAGGCCATCGTCCACACGGTGCGGTCGGATTATGAGGCCGCCATCGCGGCTGCCCTCGCCGGGCTGGAACTGATCGGTCAGGCGCTGCCGCGCAATCCCGCGCCGGCCGCGTGCGAGGCGGCCTATCTGCGCTGCCGCGAGAAGCTGGCGGCCCTTATGCCGGATGGCATCGGCCGCCTGCCGGAGATGCGCGATCCCGCTCTGCGGCAGGCGCTGGCGCTGCTTTCGACCCTGATCTCGTCGCAGTTCGTGGAAGGCGGCCTGCGTTTTCTCCACACCGCGCGCATCGTCGAACTCACGCTCGACCATGGCACCACGCCGGAATCGGCCTACGGGCTGGCCTGGTTCGGCGTGCTCTCGGCGCATTATTACGGGGCCCACGAGGCCGGCTTCGCGTGGGCCACCGCCGCCCTCGCACTGGCCCGCCGCGACGGCTACGAAGGCCAGCGCACGGCAACGCTCGTCGCCCTCGATCAGGTCAGCCCGTGGACGCAGCCGCTGCGCACCGGCCTTGAGCATGCGCGGGAGGCCGCGCGCACCGGCTCGGCCGCCGGAGACCTCGGCATGGTGTGCTATGCCCGCAACCACATCGCCTCCGATCTCCTCGTCCTCGGTGCGGATCTGTCGGCGACCCGGGCGGAGATCGCCGCCGGGCTGTCGGCAACCCGCGAGATCGGTTACCGCGATATCGAGCACATCCTGTCTGCGCAGCTTCGGCTGGTGGAGGCGCTGCTGAGCGGCGAGACCGATCCGGCGGCCACGGTGCCGCGGGCGGAAATCGTTTCCATCCCGACGCTGTTCTTCGTGCGTTACTACGAAGGCATCGCGGCGCTGATGTTCGGCGCGCACGACCGCGCGCTGGAGCGGCTTGCGGAGGCGGACCGGCTGAGCTGGTCGGCGCCCGCGCACATCGACACGGCGTGCTGCGCGCTGTTCCACGCGCTGGCCGCGGCGCGCTGCGCGCAGGGGGCGCCGGACACGGCGGCGGTTGCCGCCCTGCTTGCGGCCCGGCAGGCGCAGTTCGCGCGCTGGGCGGACCTCAACCCGGAAACCTTCCTCAGCAAGCGCCTTCTGGTGGAGGGCGCGCAGGCGCACCTTGCCGGCGACGATCTGACGGCGCTGCGGCGCTTCGAGGCGGCGGCGCAGGCCGCCGGGCAGGCCGGGCTGGTGCACGAACAGGCGCTGGCCCACGAGCAGGCCGGGCTGCGCTGTCTGGCTGCCGGCCTGCGCACCGCCGCGCAGGCCCACCTTGCGGCGGCCCGGGCGGGTTATCGCCGGTGGGGCGCGGACGGCAAGGTGCGCGATCTGCAGGCGCGCTTTCCGCTGCTGCTGGAAAGTGCCGCGACCGGTGAGCAGACGGCGCAGAACGATCAGGCCGGGCTCGATCTGGCGGTGGTGACGCGCGCCGCGCAGGCGCTTTCGGAAGAGATCGTGCTGCCCCGTGTCATCGACAGGCTGATGACGGACATGATCGTGCATGCCGGGGCGCAATACGGCCTGCTGCTGGTGATGCATGGCGATGAGCCGCTGATCGAGGCGACGGCGCGGGTGTGGCAGAACGAGGTGATGGTGCAGATCGCCACCGCCCCGCCTCTTGCGCGGGCTCTGCCGCTGTCGGCGCTCAACACCGTGATCCGCACCGGCAAGGCGCTGGTCCATGCCGATGCCTATGCCGAGGCGCCGCAGTTGCGCATCAACGGCCCGGCAGACCGTCATGTCCGCTCGCTCATCTGCCAGCCGCTCATCAAGCGGGGCGCGCTCGTCGGCGTTCTTTATCTGGAGAACAATCTGGCGGCCGGTGTGTTCACGCCCGACCGCACGGCGATGCTGGAGGTGCTGGCCCCGCAGGCCGCCATCTCGCTCGATGCCGCCCGGCTCTACAAGAGCCTTGAGGATGAGAACGCCGGCCGCTCGCGCGCCGAGCTGGCGCTGCGGCAGGCGCGCGCCGAACTGGCCCGCACCTCGCAGCTCACCGTCATGGGCGGCCTTGCCGCCTCCATTGCCCACGAGATCAACCAGCCGCTCGCCGGCATCGTCTCCGGCGCCGAAGCCGCGCGGCGCTGGCTGGACCGGCCGCAGCCGGAAACCGGCGAGGCGATGGCGGCGCTGTCCGGCATCCACGCCGGCGCGCTGCGGGCGGCGGGCATCGTGCGTTCGCTGCGCTCGCTCGCCCGGCAGACGCCGGCGGCCTTCGCCCCGCTCGTCATCGAGGATGTGGTGGGCGAGGTGCTGCGGCTGGCCTCCACCGAGATCGACACCCAGCAGGTGGCGATCGTCACCCGGCTCAGCCCCGCGCGCAACGTGGTGCTGGCCGATCCCATCCAGTTGCAGCAGGTGCTCTTCAACCTCGTGACCAACGGCATCGAGGCCATGGCCGCGACGGCGCCGGCCGATCGCCGGCTGACCGTGGAAACCCGGCGCGCCGAGCGCACGGTGGAGGTGAGCATTGCCGACACCGGCAGCGGCATGGAACCGGAGGTGCTGAAGCGCATCTTCGAACCGTTCTTCACCACCAAGCAGACCGGCATGGGCATGGGGCTTGCCATCTGCCGGTCCATTCTGGCGGCCCACGGCGGCACGCTGGAGGCCGCCGCGGCCCCCGGCGCAGGCAGCCGCTTCTTCTTCAGTCTCGGCTGCGCGGGCTGAGGGTGCCGCCGGCCCGGCAGACGCGGCGCCAGCGCGCCGGGGGGTCGCCGGTCAGGCGGCGGAACACGGTGGAGAAGTGGGCCTGCGTGCGGAAACCGCAATCGAGCGCGATCTGTGCCAGCGGCGCGCCGGTTTCCAGCATCATGTGCTGCGCGTGGCCGATGCGGCAGCGCAGCAGGAAATCGTGCGGCCGCAGGCCGGTGGCAATGCGGAACTGGGCGGCAAAATGCATGCGGCTCAGGCCTGCCGCCGCGGCCATGGAAACCAGCGTCACGGAGCCCGCCATATTGCGGCCGATGTGGGCAACGACCCGCCGCAGCCGCCATTTCGGCAGCGCCGGCGGCGGGCGGCGGCCCGGCTGCGGCGGCTTCTGCCGGTCATCGCCGGCGGCCTGCCCCGCAGACCCGGACGGCTGCAGCAGCGATGGTGGCAGCAGCGATGGCGGCAACAGGGGCGGCGGCCGCTTTCCGGCGGCGGCGGGCAGGCGGATTTCGGGTGTCGCAAACATGGCTTCAGGCTCCCGGACCGGTCACAGGGGTGTCAGCGTGGGGCGAGGGGACCGGCCGGGGCCGGGCCCATGAGGGCGAGGATGACGAGGCCCGCGAGCGCGCCCCAGAAGCTCGCCAGAAAGGCGTCGGAATAAGCCATCACCCGCGCCTCGCGGGCGACCAGCGCGGCAAGGCCGGCCACACCGCGCGCACCGGCCAGCGCGGACGAGGGATCGGCGCCGGCAAACCGCGCCGACAGCGCGCCGATGGCGGCACCCGCGGCCGGGCTGGCCGCGGAAACGTGCAGGCCGATCAGGTAGGAGTGCAGCTGCTCGCGGTGGCGCAGGAAGGTCGTCATCAGGCTCAGCGTCGTCTCGGCGCCGCCAAGCCGCAGCACCTGCACATAGGCGGCCGTTGCGGTTGCCATCTTCGGATCGGAGTTGGCGAGGATGTAGATGACGGCCGCCAGAAAGGTGAACGCCTGCCCGACCGACTGCACCAGCATGACCGGCAGAAAATCGGCCGCCGTCCATTCATGGGTCACCTGCGCGCCCATCCGCCCGGCAACGGCGAAGGCGGCGAAGCCCGCCAGCATCGACAGCCGGGCATCGAAGCGCCGCACCGCCACTACGGCGAGCGGCATCAGAACGACCAGCGGCAGCGCCGCACCGGCGAAGACCGGGCCGCCGATCTGCTCCGGTCGCAACTGCGCCACTGCCGCCAGAAAGCCCGGCACGAGAAAGCTGCCGGAGACGGAGGCGACGTCGAAACACAGGATCAGCACGAAGGCGAGCAGGATGTTGCGGGTGGCGACGACGCGGTGGCTCGCCCACGGATGGCGCACCCGTGCCTCGTTGAGGAAAAAGCCGGCCAGCAGCGCCGCGCCGGCTGCAAGCAGGGTGATGACCAGGCCCGACTGCGCCCAGTCCAGCCGGTCGCCCTGATCGAGGGCGACATAGATGGCGGCGGAGCCGGTGCCGAGCAGGGCCATGCCGCCCCAGTCGGCCCGCTCCAGAAGGCCGCGGTCGGTGGTCTCGCGCGGCGCGCCGAGCGAGACCAGAACCCCGATGGCCGGCGCCAGCACGATGTCCTGCCAGTAGACCCACTGCCAGCCGAGACGGGTTTCGTAGAACCCGACGATGGCAATGCCGGCACTCTGCGAAAAAGCGAGGCGAAAGGCATAGATGGCGAAGGCCGGCACCCACCATCGCAGGGGCAGGTTGCGGAAGACGATCATGATGGTGGCGGGAATGAACACCCCGAGCAGCAGCCCGCGCAGGCCGTGCAGCACCAGAAGCAGGCGCCAGTCGGCCACCTGCGGAATGGCGAACGAGACCGCCGCATAGACGAGGCTGGGGCCGAACAGCACGCGCCGCACCCCGAAGGTGGCCGCCAGCCACGCCACCGCCGGCGCGATGAGGATCTGCGGTGCGGTGGCGACCGTGGAAAGCCAGGCGCCCTGATCGTAACTGAGGCCGAAGGCGCCGCGCAGGTCGGGCAGGCTGATGGCGAGCAGCCGCGTGTCGAACCCGACCAGAAAGGAGCCGAGCAGCACCGCCGCGCCGACCAGCGCCGGACGCGGGCAGACCCGCACCGGCGCGGCGGACCCATTCTGTGTTGCAACGCTCACGGGCCGGTCTCCCTGATGCGGCTCAGCCGGCCGGGCTGACGTGGAGGCGCACGTCCACCGACATGCCGGCGCGCAGCCGTGCCGTCAGCGGCTGGCCGGGATCGATGGCGATGCGCACGGGGATGCGCTGCACGACCTTGGTGAAATTGCCGGTGGCATTGTCCGGCGGCAGCAACGCGAAAACCGAGCCGGCGGCCGGCGAAATGCGCTCCACATGGCCGCGCAGCACGGCACCGGGGAAGGTATCCACGGTCATTTCCACCGGCTGGCCCGGAGCGGCGCGGGTCAGCTGCGTTTCCTTGAAATTGGCCACCACATAGACATCGGGCACCGGCACCACGGCGATGAGGCCGGTGCCGGGGGTGACATAATCGCCTGCCTGCACCAGCCGCGTGCTGGCGACGCCGTCGAACGGGGCGGTGACGGTGGTGTAGCCGAGCCGCAGCGTGGCCGCCGCCAGATCGGCCTTTGCCGCCGCAAGGTTGGCGGCGAGCGTGCCCTGCTGCCCGTTCAGCACCGCAAGCTCACCCTGCCGGGCGGCAAGGGCGGCGGTGGCCTCCAGCACGTCGGCCCGGGCTTTGGCAAGGTTGGCGGTGGCCTGCTGCTCCTTTTGCAGCGTGCCGACGATGCCGCCTTTCAGCAGGGTTTCCTGCCGGTCGAATTCCTGTTGCATTTCCAGCGCGATGGCCTGTGCGGACGCGAGCCGGGCGCGGGCCTGCGCAATCAGTGCGCCCTGCAGGTCCTGCTGGTTCTTCAGGTTGGCGAGCGTCGCCTGCGCGGCGTCGACGGCGGCCTGTGCGGCCTGCTGCGCGGCGCGGTCATCGGCCGGGTCGATTTCAATCAGCGGCTCGCCGGCCCTGACCGGCTGATAGTCGCCGACCAGCACCTTCAGCACATTGCCGCTGATGCGGGCGCTGAGCGTCGAGACATCGGCGCGAACATAGGCATCGTCGGTGCGCTGCCAGGCGCGATCGCTGGTCCACAGGTCCCAGCGCGCATTCGTGAAGGCGAGCAGGCCGCCCGCCGTGACAATGGCGACGAGCGGAATGGCAAACCGGCGCAGGCCGGCGGCCGCCGGCGGCGGCGGTTCTGCTGTCGGGGGCCGTTCTGCTGTCGGAGGCATGCGGTCCGTCCGGTTCCAGAGGAAGGATGCCGGCAAGCCTAAGACGCACGCCGGCCGGCCGGTATCCGCCACTGGGCTGGCGCCGCTATACAAAGGTGTAATGTCAGGGTGTGGTATCGGGGTCTGCTGTCGCGGCGTGCGGCCCCGCCGCGCAAGGCGCCGGTCCCGCCCGCGCCGCAGGCTCTGCGGCCGCCGGTTTCAGGGCGCAAAGACACGGCCGCAACGGGGCTCCGGCATGGCGCAGGGCTTTGACGCGAAATGATAATCGCCCCCCGGCTGCGATGTGTAATTGTCAGTCCGCACCGCGCGCACCGAAGGTTGAACCGTCTTTCCGTTCGGTCCGTTGCGCGGCGGGGGCCGGTGTCCGGGCGCGCGCACCGGCCTCTGCCTGCCCTGCATCTGCCGTCCGGCCGGGCCGGCGGCGATCGTCGGTGTCCGGCCCCGGGCGATGCCCGCGGCGCTTCTGAACGGAAACGGAACTGCTGATCCGCTGCCGGACAGCGGGACAGCCTGACAAGAGCGAGGCATGTCATGTCCAGAGCCAGCCAACTCCTCACGCTTGCCGCCATATTTCTGGGGGTGTCCGCAGGCTTTGCCGGCGCACGGTCCGGGTCCGATGACATGATCGTCTGTCACCAGACCTACGCCCTGTGCACCTCGGCCCCCTGTGTGCCGATGCCCGGAGATCCGACGAAGGCCGTCTGTTCCTGTGCGGTCGAGGAAGGCGCGAGTCTCGGAACGAAGCGCTGCGAGGAACTGGCCCCGCGCACCGATGCGAACGGCGTGCAGACGGTCTATTCGACCTATTCGTTCGCCCAATATTCTCAGGGCAAGAAGATCCTGACCTGCCCCGGCGGCACGCCGTGGACGCTGTGCCTCAACAAGGTCTGCACCGTCGATCCTGCGGACCCCACCAAAGCCGTCTGCACCTGCGATGTGAAGCGCACCGAGAGTGCGTGGGTGACGCTCGGCGGCGATTGCGACACCAACAAATGCCCCAATCAGTACTGGTCCGGCGCCAGCTTCGACCTCGTCAACGATGCGAGCGCCTTTCTCGCCAAGACGCTGAAGCTTGCGAAGAATCCTGAAAGCTGGTGCCCGGCGGCGAAGTGAGCGCGGCCCTGAAGGGCGACAGGCCGGGCCGGCGGGCCCGGCCGGTGACCGGCGGGCTTCCTTCCGCACAAGGCCGCCGGGCCTGCGGAACATCGCCGGGACAGAAGCCGAAGGCCGGTCCAAAATCAAAAGGGCAGCCCTGCGAGGGGCTGCCCTTTTTGATGTCCTGATAATCCGCCCGTTTCAGCCCGGCAGGTGACCGGTTCCGAAGTATCCGGGCGTCTTGCAAGCCACCGGCTTCCAGAGACATTTTGGTGCGGTCGAGAAGACTCGAACTTCCACGGGTTGCCCCACAGCGACCTCAACGCTGCGCGTCTACCAATTCCGCCACGACCGCGTGCCGTTTTTTCGTCGGCGAGGGAGCGTGTAACAAATCGGCCCCGGACGATCAAGGGGGCTGTGGCGGGCGGACGATTTTCTTTGGCCGGGGCTGGGGACAACTGTTCGCCGCGTCACCGGTTTTACACAGCGTGCGCAGGCTGTTCTCATGGCGGCGCGTGGCGGCACGGCGGGCGGGCGGCAGAGTGGCGGGCGGAGAATGTCATTCCCGCGCCCGGCCTGCGCGGTTGACAGCGAGGCGCGGCTGCGGCCCATATCGCCCATGTGCTCCCGTCGCGGAGCGGCGCCACGAGCGAGCGTGAACGAGCGTGGATATCTATCTTCCGATTGCCGAAATGCCGGTCAATCTGTTCCTCATCCTCGGCATGGGAGCGGCGGTCGGCTTCGTGTCCGGGCTGTTCGGTATCGGCGGCGGCTTTCTGCTGACGCCGCTGCTGATCTTCACCGGCATTCCGGCGAGTGTCGCGGTGGCCACCGTGACGCCGCAGATGGCGGCGTCCGCCGCCTCGGGCGCGCTCAGCTACTGGCGCCGCCGGCTGATCGATTTCCGCCTTTCCGGGCTGCTGCTCGTCTCCGGCACGCTGGGGGCCGTGCTGGGCACATGGGCGTTCTCGGTGCTCGCCGGCCTCGGGCAGCTGGAGGTCGTCATTGCCGTTTCCTACATGGTGCTGCTCGGCATCGTCGGCGGGCTGATGGTGGTGGAATCGGTGCGCGCCATCCTGAAGGCGCGCGATGGCCGGAAGCGGCCGGTGCGCCGGCCGGCAAGCCACAACTGGGTGCAGCGCCTGCCGCTGAAGATGCGGTTCCGCGCGGCGCGGCTCTATGTCAGCGTCATCCCGATCGTGGTCATCGGCGCCGGCATCGGCTTCATCGGCGCGCTGCTCGGCGTCGGCGGCGGCTTTATTCTGGTGCCGGCGCTCATCTACATCGTCCGCGTGCCGACCTCCATCGTGGTCGGCACGTCGCTTATCCAGACGCTGGGCACCATGGTGGTTTCCACCATGCTGCATTCGGTGACTTCGGTTTCCGTCGATGGCCTGCTGGCGTTCATCATGATGGTCGGCGGTGTGATCGGGGCGCAGTTCGGCGCGCAGATCGGCCTGCGTCTGAAGGGCGAGCACCTGCGCGCGCTCCTCGGCCTGCTGGTGCTGGGCGTCGGCGTGCGCTTCGGGGCGCAGCTCATCTTCCAGCCCCACGATCTCTATTCGCTGGCGGTGATGGAGTGGGGAGGGCGGCCATGAGCGTGCCCGGCGGAAACACCGCCCGGCGGCGGCCGGCGGCGCGCGCTCTGCGGGCCCTGCGGCGGCTGGCGCTGGCCGGGGCCGTTGCGGCTGCTGCTGCTGCGGCGGCGGGCGGCGGGGGCGCGCGTGCGGAAACGGTGGTCGCCTCCGTCTCCAGCCCGCGCATCGATATCGGCTCCAATTTTTCCGGGGTCGACATCGTCGTGTTCGGCGTCGTGGAGCGGGCGTGGAACGAGCCGATGCCGCCGGACGGCTACGACATCGCCGTCGTGGTGCGCGGTCCGCCGCAACCGGTGGCGAGCCGGCGCAAGGAGCGCATTTTCGGGCTGTGGATCAACGGCGCTTCGGAGGAATTTCCCGCCGTGCCGGCGTTTTACGCCCTCGATTCCAACCGGCCGATCGACGATATCGCCGGCCCCTCGGCGCTGTCGGCCTATGGTATCGGGCTGTCGCATGCGAGCTTCGGCCGCGTGCCCATCGAGGAGGGCAACGCGTTCCGCGATGCCATTCTGCGCCAGCGCACGGCGCAGGGGCTGTTTCGCGAACAGACCGGCTCGGTCACCATGCTGACGCCGACCTTCTTCCGCGCCACCGTGCCGCTGCCGAGCAAGGTGCCCAACGGGCGCTACACGGTGGAGACCTATGTCTTCGCCGAAAAGCGGCTGGTGGCCTCCGACCTTGCGGAACTGACCGTGGACAAGGTGGGCTTCGAGGCCCGGGTGCACACCATGGCGGTCGGCGCGCCGCTGCTTTATGGCGCACTGGTGGTGGCGCTGGCGCTCCTCACGGGCTGGCTGGGCGGGGTCGTGTTCCGCCGCGACTGAGGCGGCTGGCACAGCGCGGTTGCGGGCAGGCTGTAGATGCGCTCGCGGCCGAGGATGTGGGCGGTGAAATCGGCCTGCGGCAGCACGGCGGCGAAGGCGGGGTCGCGCACGTCGAGCCCGCCGGCGAGGGCCCCGAAGGCGGGCAGCACAAGCCGCCGGCGGCCGGCGGCGAAGCAGCGCCGCCGGATGACCCGGTCGCGGGCGGGCACGCGGGCGACGGGGTGCAGGTGGCCGGCGATTTCGCACGGCCCGCCGGCCACCGGCGAGGGCTCGTGGCGCAGCACGATGCCGCCGATTTCCGCTTCCGCCGCCACCGTGCCGCCGATCCCGGCGTCACGGATCTCCGGATTGCGGATCGCGGCGCCGCCGCTCCCGGTGCGGTCAGCTGCTGTCTCGTCAGTGGCTGTGCCGCCGGCATCGGCGTGACGGAAGGATGCCGGCAGGTCCGGGTCGTGGTTGCCGGTAATCCACAGCCACTCGCGGCCGGCCATGAGCGCGGCAAGATGCGCGCGGGCTGCCGCATCGAGGCGCGCGGGGCCGCCGCCGTCGTGGAAACTGTCACCCAGCGCCACGACGCGGGCCGGGTGAAGCGCGGCGATGATCCGGCCGAGGCGGCCGAGCGTTTCGGCGGTGTCGTAGGGCGGCAGGAACTGGCGGCTGCGGGCCAGCGACGAGCCCTTTTCAAGATGCAGGTCGGCCACCACCAGCGTGTTCTGCGCCGGCCACCACAGCGCGCCGGAAAGCGTGGCGAAGCACTCGGCCGCCCCGAGGCGGATGACGCCGCCGGTTGCCGCAACTGCCGCCGTGCGTCCGTCGCCATCGGCGCTTATGTCACCGTCTGCGCGCACGTCCCGACCCGTTCTCACATCCCGGCCCGCGTTCATGTCCCGTCCCCCGTTCACGTCATGGCCTCCGCGATCAGGGCTTCCGTCTCCGCCAGCAGGGCATCCTCGGCCATGCCGGCCACCGGCACGCGGCCGATATCCAGCAGCACCGGCAGCGCCAGCGGCGAGACGCGGTCGAGCGGGCGGTGCACCAGATGGTTCTTCACCCGCGCCAGCATCTGCCCGAGGCGGCGCACATCCAGCAGCCCGGCGGCCGCATCGGCACGGGTGGCGGCGAGCAGGATGTGGCCGGGCTCGTGGCTGCGCAGCACATCGTAGATGAGATCGGTGGAAATCGTCACCTGCCGCCCGCTCTTTTCCTGCCCCGGGTGGCGGCGGTCGATGAGGCCGGCGATGAGCGCGCAGCCGCGGAACGAGCGCTTCAGCAGATAGCTTTCGTCGAGCCAGGCCTCCAGATCGTCGCCCAGCATGTCTTCGTCGAGAAGGCTTGCGAGGCTCAGGCGGCCTTCGGCGATCATGGCGGCGGGATCGGCCATGCACCACAGGGCGAGGGCATAATCGGAGGCGACGAAGCCCAGCGGCTGCGCGCCGGCCCGCTCCAGCCGCCGCGTCAGCAGCATGCCGAGGGTCTGGTGGGCAATGCGGCCCTCGAAGGGATAGGCGACGAGGTAGAAGCGGCTGCCTTCCGGAAAGGTCTCGACGAGCAGATCGCCGGCCTGCGGCAGCAGCGAGCGTTCCGCCTGCGCGGCCAGCCAGTCGCGCACCTGCGCCGGCAGCCGGGCGATGCGCGCCGGGCTGGCAAGGATCGCCCGCACCTCGCCGGCAAGATAGGTGGAAAGCGGGAAGCGCCCGCCGGCATAGGCCGGCACCTTCGGCCGCTCGCCGGCCGCGCGGCTGACGAGCGCTTCCTGATCGCGCACGCCTTCCAGCCGCAGTGTTTCGCCGGCAAACAGGAAGGTGTCGCCGGGCACCAGATGCTCGATGAAGAACTCCTCGATCTCGCCCAGCACCCGCCCGCCATAGCCGACCGGGCCGGCCCGCCGCCGCCCGGCAAGGCGCACCTTCATCAGCGGCGCCTCGATGATGGTGCCGACGTTGAGGCGATATTGCTGCGCCACCCGCGGATGGGCCACCCGCCAGCGCCCGTCGATGCCGCGGCGGATGCGGGCAAACTGCTCATAGGCGCGCAGCGCATAGCCGCCGGTGGCCACGAAGGCCAGCACCCTGTCGAAGGTTTCGCGCGAAAGGTCGCGATAGGGCAGGGCGCCCGTCACCTCGCCGAAGAGATCGCCGGCCTCGAACGGCCCGGCCACGGCCATGCCGAGCACATGCTGGGCCAGCACATCGAGCGCTCCGGGGCCGAGGGGGGCGTTATCCTGCGCCCCGACATAGTTGGCATCGAGCGCGGCCTGACATTCCAGCACCTCGAAGCAGTTGGCCGGCACCAGCACGGCGCGGGAGGGTTCGTCGAGGCGGTGGTTGGCGCGGCCGATGCGCTGGGCCAGCCGGCTCGCCCCCTTGGGCGCGCCGACATGGATGACGAGATCGACATCGCCCCAGTCGATGCCGAGATCGAGCGTAGAGGTGCACACCACCGCCCGCAGCCGGCTTGCCGCCATGGCGGCTTCCACCCGGCGGCGCTGCTCGCGGTCCAGCGAGCCGTGGTGGAGGGCGATGGGCAGGTTGTCGTCGTTGAGGGTCCACAGCGCGTGGAACACCGCCTCGGCCTGCGAGCGGGTGTTGACGAACACCAGCGTGGTGCGGTGCGCCGCGATGAGGCGATAGATGTCGGGCAGCGCATAGCGCGCCGAATGGCCGGCCCACGGCACCCGCTCCTGACCGGAAAGCAGGGTGATTTCCGGCGCGGTGCCGCCTCTGGCCGTTACGATGGCGGCTTCAGCCGCCGGACCTTCCGCCGGCTGCGGCACCAGCCAGCGGGCAAGGGCGGCGGGCTCGGCCACCGTGGCGGAAAGGCCGGTCACGCGCACGCCCGGCGCCAGCCGGTGCAGGCGCTGCAGCCCCAGCGCCAGAAGATCGCCGCGCTTGGAGGTGACGAGGGCGTGCAGTTCGTCGAGCACGATCGCTTCCAGACCGGCGAACAGGTCCGCGGCCTCGCGGGCGGCGATCATCAGGGCGAGCTGTTCGGGCGTCGTCAGCAGAATGTCGGGCGGCGCCAGCTTCTGGCGCTGGCGCTTGTGGGCGGGCGTGTCGCCGGTGCGGGTTTCGATGCGGATGTCGAGGCCCATTTCCGCAACCGGCTGTTCCAGATTGCGGGCGATATCGACGGCCAGTGCCTTGAGGGGCGAAATGTAGAGCGTGTGAAGGCCGCGCGGCCGCGGCCGCGGCGCGGGACCGAGACCCGGCAGCGGGCCGGGGCGGTTGGGGGCGGCCTCCGGCGCCCCGGCGCGGGCGGCGAGCGACAGCAGGCTGGGCAGGAAGCCGGCCAGCGTCTTGCCGGCGCCGGTGGGGGCGACGAGCAGGGCCGACCGGCGCCCGGCGGCCAGCGCGATCAGCGCGCGCTGGTGCGGCCGCACCGTCCAGCCACGGCCGGCGAACCAGTCTGCAAAGCGGGGCGGCAGCAGGCCGCGGTCGGTTTCGTGCGGGTTGCTCACGCCCGCCTTTCTAGCATGCCTGCGGAACAAAAGAAGACCGGATCGCAGCCCCGCGAAACCCCGCCCGCCGCCCGGTGCGCTGCCTCGCCAGCTGCCTCGCCAGTTGCCTTGCCAGAGTGTGCGGCGCAGCGCAGGATCGCGGCCCGCCGTTCCCCTGCCGCGAGTGCGCCGAGCATGCGTCCCAATCTGCTTCTCATCACCGCCGACCAGTGGCGCGGCGACAGCCTCGGCGCGGCCGGCCATGCCGTGGTGCAGACCCCGGCGCTTGACGGCCTCGCCCGCCGCGGCGTGCGCTTTGCCCGCCATTATGCCGGCGCGGTGCCGTGCAGCCCGGCGCGGGCCTGCCTTTACACCGGTCTCTATCAGATGACGAACCGGGTGGTGCGCAACGGCACGCCGCTCGATGCCCGCCACGATACGCTGGCGAAGATGCTGCGCCGCGGCGGCTACGACCCGACCCTGTTCGGCTATACCGACCAGACCGTCGATCCCCGCACCGCGGAGGGCGACGACCCGCGGCTGCGGACCTACGAGGGCATTCTGCCCGGCTTCACCGTGCGCATGCGGCTGCCGGAAGATGCCGCGCCGTGGCTGGCGTGGCTGCAGCGGCGTGGCGTGGCGGTGCCGGCGCGCGGGGCCGACATCTGGCTGCCGGCCGGCGGCGGCGGGCCGGAGCCCGGCCGCGCGGCGCCGGTTTACGGGGCCGACGATACCGAGACGGCTTTCCTGACGGATCTCTTTCTCGACTGGCTGGAGGAGCAGCGTTTCAGCGACCGGCCGGCGGACCACAAGCCGTGGTGCGCGCACCTCTCCTTCATCCGCCCGCATCCGCCGTTCGTGGTGCCGGCCCCCTTCAACACGCTCTACGACGCAGCCGCCGGCCCCGCCTTCGCCCGCGCCGCCACGGCGGAGCAGGATGCCGCGGTGCATCCGCTCGTCGCCATGGTGCTGCAGACCGCCACGCGCGGCCACTTCCTGCCCGGTGCCGGTGCGGGGCTGGTGTCGTCGTGGAGCGATGCGGCCTTCCGCACCATCCGCGCGCTCTACTGGGGCATGATCTCGGAGGTCGACCGCCAGATCGGCCGGGTTCTCGCCGGCCTTGAGGCGGCGGGCATGGCCGGCAACACGGTCATCATGTTCTCCGCCGACCACGGCGAGATGATGGGCGACCACTGGTCGCTCGGCAAATACGGCTATTTCGACGGCTCCTATCACATCCCGCTGATCGTTGCCGATCCGCGCCGCCCGGAGGCGCACGGCACCGGCGTGGAGGCCTTTACCGAAGCCGTGGACGTGATGCCGACGCTTGCCGCCCTTGCCGGCCTGCGCGCGCCGGGCCACCTCGACGGGCAGTCGCTGCTGCCGTTCCTCGACGGGGCCGCAGCGGTGCCCGGCTGGCGGGAAGAGGCGCACTTCGAGTTCGATTTCCGCGATGTCGCGGGCGGCCGCTCGCACCGCCTGACCGGTGTGGGGCTGGATGAGGCGTCGCTTGCGGTGCTGCGCGGCCGGCGGTTCAAATATGTCGCCTTCGCCGGCCTGAAGCCGCTGCTGTTCGATCTGGAGGCCGATCCGGCGGAAACGGCGGACGTGGCCGGCGATCCCGCCTTCCGCGCGGTGCGGCTGGAGATGGCGGAAAAGATGCTGGCCTGGCGCGCGCGCCACCTCGACCGGTGCCTGACCGGCCTTGAGATGACGGCGGCCGGCGTGGTGGACGCGCGGGCCTGAGGCCCGCCGTCGCCGGCCGCGCAGGGCGGCGGTTCAGGCCGTCAGGATTTTTCCGGCGGCATCCTGCCCCAGCGCCTGCGCCACGGTGGCGATGATGCCGCGGGCATCGAGGCCGGCCTCGGCATACATCACATCGGGCTTGTTCTGCTCCTGATAGCGGTCGGGCAGCGTGAGCGTGCGGATGCGGGCATGGCCGCCGTCGAGCAGGCCGTGCGTTGCCAGATGGTGCAGCACCTGGCTGCCGAAGCCGCCGACCGAGCCTTCCTCCACCGTCACCACCACGGCATGGCTGCGCACGAGGCGTTCCACGAGGGCGGTGTCGAGCGGCTTGGCGAAGCGGGCATCGGCCACCGTGGTGGAAAGCCCGCGGGCCTCAAGCTCGTCGGCCGCCTTCAGGCATTCGCCGAGGCGGGTGCCGAACGACAGCAGCGCCACGCGCGTGCCCTCGCGCAGGATGCGGCCGCGGCCGATTTCCAGCGGCACGCCGAAATCCGGCAGCTCCACGCCCAGCCCCTCGCCGCGCGGGTAGCGGAACGCGATCGGCCCGTCGTCATAGGCCGCCGCGGTCGCCACCATGTGGCGCAGGTCCGCCTCGTCGCCCGCCGCCATCACCACCATGCCCGGCAGGCAGCTGAGAAAGGCAGTGTCGAAGGCCCCGGCATGGGTCGCCCCGTCGGCGCCCACCAGACCGGCGCGGTCGATGGGAAAGCGCACCGGCAGCCCCTGAAGCGCCACGTCGTGCACGATCTGGTCGTAACCGCGCTGCAGGAAGGTCGAATAGATGGCACAGAACGGCTTCAGCCCGTCGGCGGCGAGGCCGGCGGAAAAGGTGACCGCATGCTGCTCGGCAATGCCCACGTCGAAGGTGCGGGCGGGAAAGACCTGCCCGAACAGATCGAGCCCGGTGCCGGAGGGCATGGCCGCGGTGACGGCCACGATGCGTTCGTCGTTGCGGGCCTCGGCGATGAGGCTGGTGGCGAACACCTTGGTGTAGGAGGGCGCGTTGGCCTGCGGGCGGGCCTGCTCGCCCGTCACCACGTTGAAGCGGTTGACGCCGTGGTACTTGTCCGCCGCCCGCTCGGCCGGGGCATAGCCCTTGCCCTTCTGCGTCATGACGTGGATCAGCACCGGGCCGCCGGCATCGGCATCGCGCACGTTCTTCAGCACCGGAACGAGCTGGTCGAGATCGTGCCCGTCGATGGGGCCGACATAATAGAAGCCGAGCTCCTCAAACAGCGTGCCGCCCATGGCAAGGCCGCGGGC
This sequence comes from Pseudoxanthobacter sp., assembly GCF_036822375.1. NCBI lineage: Bacteria > Pseudomonadati > Pseudomonadota > Alphaproteobacteria > Hyphomicrobiales > Segnochrobactraceae > Pseudoxanthobacter > Pseudoxanthobacter sp. Next base: position 30,211 of record NZ_DAISHT010000020.1, read on the forward strand.
AAATTCCTCTGCCCGCGCCGCGCCGCGCTCCACGAACGGCGGCAGGGCGCGCACGAGACCCTTCATCACCTCGCGCAGGCCCAGATAGGTGCGCCCGGAAACGAGACGGGCCAGATAGCCGCTCATGGCGCCGACCGGCGGGGCGATCGACATGTCGTTGTCGTTGAGGATGACGATCAGGCGCGAGCCGAGCGCGCCGGCATTGTTCATCGCCTCATAGGCCATGCCGGCCGAAATGGAGCCGTCGCCGATGACGGCGATGACGTTGTTCGTCTCCCCCTTCAGGTCGCGCGCCACGGCAAGGCCGAGGCCGGCGGAAATGGAGGTGGAGGAATGGGCGGCGCCGAAGGGGTCGTATTCCGATTCCGAGCGCCGGGTGAACCCGGAAAGCCCGCCCGGCTGGCGCAGCGTGCGGATGCGGTCGCGCCGGCCGGTGAGGATCTTGTGCGGATAGGCCTGATGGCCGACATCCCAGATCAGCTTGTCGCGCGGGGTGTCGAACACATGGTGCAGCGCCACGGTGAGTTCCACCACGCCGAGGCTGGCGCCGAGATGACCGCCGGTGACGGCAACCGCCGAAATCGTCTCCCGGCGCACCTCGTCGGCCAGCTGCCTGAGGGCCGCTTCCGGCAGCCGGCGCACGTCCTGCGGCGTCACAACGCGGTCAAGCAGCGGTGTCTCAGTTGGAACGGTCACACTCGTTCTCCGAAATTTTAGCCCCCGTCATAGGGCCACCGCCATGGCCGCCGCAAGGGCGCAAAGGCGCCACGGTGGCATGCAGGCCGGGCGGCCTGCGGCGCCGCACGCCATGAAATTGCATGAGCACGCCAGTTTGGCATCATTACAAGAACGAAATTCCTTCATATCCCTGTATGAAGGACAAAAATTTTAAATTTCATCCATTCGGCTGATCGGCCATCCGTTATGCCGGCTGCGGCCCGCTGGCATAGTCATGCCCCATGACGGCGCCGCGAGCCGGGCTTTCCGGTCCGGCCGGCGCGGATGCCGCTTCCTTGAGTGCCGCTTTCCTGAGTCTTGCGTCCGGCACGGGCGGGCAGACCGGCGGCGGCGCGGTGCCAACACGGGGAAAGCACGCATGAAGAAGACCCTTCTGGCCGGCCTGCTGGCCGCGGGCCTCGGCCTTGTTGCCGGCCCGTGGAGCGCCGCCCGCGCGGACGAGCCGACGAGCATCCTCAACGTTTCCTACGATATCTCGCGCGAGCTTTATGCCGCCATCGATAAGGCCTGGCAGCCGAAATATGCCGCCGAGACCGGCCGCACCATCGAAGTGCGCCAGTCCCACGGTGGTTCCTCCAAGCAGGCGAGGGCCATTCTGGAAGGGCTTGAGGCCGATGTGGTGACCTTCAATCAGGTGACCGACATCGACGTGCTGGTGAAGGGCGGTCTCGTCGACAAGGACTGGCAGAAGCGCCTGCCGGACAATGCCTCGCCCTATTATTCGCTGCCCGCCTTCCTCGTGCGGGCCGGCAACCCCAAGAACATCCGCAACTGGGATGATCTGGTGCGCGACGACGTGCAGGTCATCTTCCCCAACCCGAAGACATCCGGCAATGCCCGCTACACCGTGCTGGCGGCAGAAGCGTTCGCGCGCGAAGCCTTCGGCGGCGACGAAGACAAGGTGAAGGCCTTCCTGAAGAAGCTGTTCGCCAACGTGCCGGTGTTCGACACCGGCGGCCGGGCCGCCACCACCACCTTCGTGGAGCGCGAGACCGGCGACGTGCTGATCACCTTCGAGG
>NZ_DAISHT010000021.1:0-3745 GCF_036822375.1 Pseudoxanthobacter sp.
TTTCCAGCCTGCAGCGGCCGGACGAGAAGGGCGTGCCGGTCTATTTCGTCAAGGTCGACCGGGCGGGCAACGTCGTGAAGCGCCACAGCGCCACGCGCTTCCACTTCGCCCGTTTCGGCGGCGCCTGCGCGCTGTGGAACGTGCACGAAGCCTTCGAGACGCCCGACCGCATCCTGACGCAGGTGGCGGAACTGCCGGACGGCACCCGTTATCTGTCGCTGGCCAAGTGCGTGACCAAGCCGCGCAGCCACTATGGCGCGCTGACCGCCAGCTTCGCCATCGGCATCGGCTGCGAGCTGCACCACGCCCATGAGTTCGTCTACGCGCAGGATATCGACCTGAAGCTGGTCAGCGTGGCGCGCATCGGCGTGAGCTGCCGCATCTGCGAGCGCACCGACTGTCACCAGCGGGCGGTGCCGGCGGTCGATCACACCATCGTGGTCGATCCGGATGTGCGGGGCGACCAGAGCTACACCCTGATGCGCTCCTGAACGACGGCGGGCCGCCCGCCTGCGGGCGGGCGTTTGTCGTCAGGCAGGTGTTTGTCATCGGGCGGGCGTTTGTCATCGGGCGGGCTCTTGCCAGCGCCGGCGCGCGGGTGCAGAACGGCGCGCTGCCAGAGAACCGCTGCGAAGACGCAAGACATGTCCGACCTTCCGCCCAATTCCGCTGCCGGCACGGCCCCGCTCGACCGGGCCGGGCTCCTCGCGCGCCTTGCCGCGCTGGGCATCGCCACCGCCACCACCGAGCATCCGCCGCTGCGCACGGTGGAGGAATCGCAGGCCCTGCGCGGGGCCATTGCCGGTGCGCACTGCAAGAACCTGTTCGTGAAGGACCGCAAGGACACGCTGTTCCTGATCGTGGCCCTTGAGGACGCCGAGATCGACCTGAAGACGGTGCACACCCGCATCGGGGCGAGCGGCAAGGTCAGCTTCGGCAAGCCGGACCTGCTTTATGAGGTGCTGGGCGTCATTCCCGGCGCGGTCACGCCGTTCGGGGCCGTCAACGACGTCGCCGGCCGCGTGACCGTGGTGCTCGATGCGGCGATGATGGACGAGCCGGTGCTGAACTATCACCCGCTGGACAACACCGCGACCACCACCATCGGCCGCGATGATCTGGTGCGGTTCCTGGAGGCGGTGGACCATGCCCCGCGCATTCTGGCGATCAGCCGGGCGGCTGGCGACGCGGACCGGGCGTGAGTGTTTTCGCCGGCGCCGGTTTGCAATTGACCGGGTGCCGGACCATCTAGAGACGTGATAAAGGAGCCCCGCGGCGGGATCGGCATCGGATCCGGCCGGACGGGTCGTGTCCGGCGTGACGGTGCGCGTTTTGATTCCGCGCATCGACGGCCATGCCCGGCCACGGCAGGATCGCACCGGTGGCCGCAGATGGCAGCCGGCCGGCAGCCGGACCATTCAGGCCGGACCGTCATCCCCGGACCATTCCCGGGCGTGAAGGTTCCGGGCGGGCGGGGCGCGATCCAGACATTCGGGCAGGGTCCGTGCCGGGCCCCGTGTTCAAGGGAAAGAGGACGACCGGTCCATGAGCGAGTCTCTGCTGTTCGGTAATGGTGCCCCTGCTGCCCGGCCGCCCGCCGGTGCCGGCGGCGAGGCCGTGATCGACACCACCACCCGCACTTTCGCCCGCGATGTGCTGGAGGCCTCCCGCACGCAGCCGGTGCTGGTGGATTTCTGGGCGCCGTGGTGCGGCCCCTGCAAGCAGCTTGCCCCCGCTCTGGAAAAGGTGGTGAAGGCCAGCCGCGGGCGCGTCCGTCTCGTCAAGATGAACATCGACGAGCACCCGGAAGTCGCCGGTCAGCTCGGCATCCGCTCCATCCCGGCGGTGGTGGCCTTCAAGGACGGCCGTCCGGTCGATGCCTTCATGGGCGCGGTGCCGGAAAGCGAGATCGCGGCCTTCATCGACAAGCTCGGCGGCCCGGCTGCGGGGCCGGACATCGGCCTGCTGCTGGACGAGGCGGAAGCCGCCCTGATCGCCAACGACGTGACGCAGGCCGCCCAGCTCTATGCCGCGGTGCTGGAGGTGGATGCCACCGAAGCCCGGGCGTTCGCCGGCCTTGCCCGCATTGCGCTCGCCGAGGGCGATGTGGAAGGGGCGAAGCAGACGCTGGACGCCGTGCCGCCGGAGAAGGCGGCCGATCCGGCGCTGGCGGCCGTGCGCGCAGCCATCGAGCTGGCCGAGCAGGCGGCCGCTCTGGGCGACGCCGCCGGCCTGATCCGCGACGTGGAGCACAATCCGGACAATCATCAGGCGCGTTTCGATCTGGCCCTGCTGACGGCGGCCCGCGGCGACCGGCAGGCGGCGCTGGATCATCTTCTGGAGATCATCCGCCGCGACCGCAGCTGGAACGAGGACGGCGCGCGCAAGCAACTGGTGCAGTTCTTCGAGGCCTGGGGCCCGAAGGACCCGCTGACGAAGGAGGGCCGGCGCCGGTTGTCGTCGGTGTTGTTCTCCTGACCGGCGCATCGAACGGGCGGGGCCGCGTGCAGTATTGCGCGGCCGACAGCCCCGGCTGGACGCACGCCGAGAAAGAGGGCGACGACATGGCCGGCAATCTCTCATCCTATCGCTCGCCGTCGGACCTGCCCGCGGTGATCCCGGTGTTTCCGCTTGCCGGTGCGCTGTTGCTGCCGCGCGGCCAGCTGCCGCTCAACGTGTTCGAGCCGCGCTATCTGGCGATGGTCGATGCGGTGCTGGGCGGCGAGCGGGTGATCGGCGTGGTGCAGCCGCGTTTCGACCTCGACGAGGTGCGGCTGGAAGACCGGCCGCCGCTGTGCACCATCGGCTGCGCCGGGCGCGTCACCGCGTTTCAGGAAACCGAGGACGGGCGCTACATCATCAACCTGACGGGCATTTCCCGTTTCCGCATCCTGTCGGAGGTGGAAAACGAGACCCCGTTCCGCATGTGCGCCATCACCGCCGAACCCTTTGCCGAGGATTTCAATCCGGAAGCGGCCGAGGGCGGCCCGATCGACCGCTCGACCCTGATCGAGACCTTCCGCGCCTATCTCGACGCCAACGAGATGGAAACGGACTGGCCGAGCGTGGAGCGGGCCTCCAACGAGGTGCTCGTCAACGCCCTGTCGATGATGAGCCCCTACGGGCCGGCCGAAAAGCAGGCGCTGCTGGAGGCGCCGGACCTGAAGGCGCGCTCCGAGACGCTGATCGCCATCACCGAGGTGGCGCTGGTGCGCGCCGACCGCGACGGGCAGGCGCGGCTGAACTGAACCGCGGCGGCCGGCCCGCCGGCGCCGTGTGGCCCGGTGCGGGCCGCGGTCCGGTACCCCGCCGCACCGCACCGCTTTTCATGGGAGATTGCGCGCGATGACCGACACCCCCGCAGACACCCCTGCCGCCCCGCGCCGGGCCGACCCGCGGCTTTTGGAACTGCTGGTCTGCCCGCTGACCAAGACCACGCTGGACTATGACGCCGCGGCGCAGGAGCTGATCTCCCGCGCTGCGCGGCTGGCTTTTCCGATCCGGGATGGCATTCCCATCATGCTGCCGGACGAGGCGCGACCGCTGGAAGACTAACCGCACGCGCAGGGCTCGACGCGCAGGGCTGGACGCGGGACCGCCGATAGGAATATGGTCCGGTGTTGCGCGGTTGCTTTTCGCCGTGCCCAAACCGCGGCATGATGGTGCCGTGACCCGGACCGATCCATGACCCGACGCCCCCGCCCTTCCGCCGCTTCCCCGCCGGCCGCCGCGCCGGATGCGCCCG
>NZ_DAISHT010000021.1:3845-29074 GCF_036822375.1 Pseudoxanthobacter sp.
CGACGGTGGTGGCTTCGGCGAGCGGCCACAGGCCCGTTTCCCGGCTGCCCGGCCGCTCTCCGGCCCGATCAGCGACTGGGCGAACGAAATCGAGGCGGCGGCCGAGGATATCGATGCCGAGACCGCGCTCTATGGCCTGCCGCCGGAACCGCCGGCAAAGGCCGGCAAGGCGGCCGGGGGCCGGGCCGGCGACAGGGGCGCGGCCGGCAAGGCCGCCGACAAGGCCGGCAGCAAGGCGCCCCGGCGCAAGGGCGCGGCGGCCGAGGCGAAAAGCCGGGTGGCCGGCGGCCTCAATCCGGTGGCCGGGCTCGATGTTGCGCTGGAAGACGTGGGATCGCTGCCGGCAACCGCCGTCACCGCCACGGTTGCCGCGCTGGAGCAGCTGATCCAGCATGGCCGCGCCGAATTCGGCGAAAAGCCGTGGACGCCGCACCGCCCGCCGAGGCCGGAGAAGTCGGAAGGCGGCATCGCGTTCCGCTCGTCCTCGCCGTTCGAGCCGCGCGGCGATCAGCCGACGGCCATTGCCGATCTGGTGGAAGGCGTGAACAACGCCGAGCGCACGCAGGTGCTGCTGGGTGTCACCGGCTCGGGCAAGACGTTCACCATGGCCAAGGTGATCGAGGCAACGCAGCGGCCCGCGCTGATCCTTGCCCCCAACAAGACGCTTGCCGCGCAGCTTTATGGTGAGTTCAAGTCGTTCTTTCCCGATAACGCGGTTGAATATTTCGTCTCGTATTACGATTATTACCAGCCGGAAGCCTATGTTCCGCGCACGGATACTTATATCGAGAAGGAATCTTCCATCAACGAGCAGATCGACCGCATGCGACATTCGGCAACGCGGGCGCTGCTTGAACGCGACGACGTGATCATCGTCGCCTCGGTGTCGTGCATCTACGGTATCGGCTCGGTCGAGACCTACACCGCCATGACCTTCTCGCTGGAGGTGGGCGAGCGCGTCGACCAGCGGCAGTTGCTGGCCGATCTGGTGGCGCTGCAATACAAGCGCGCCGACATCAATTTCGTGCGCGGCAGTTTCCGCGTGCGCGGCGATGTGGTGGAGATCTTTCCGGCCCACTACGAGGACCGCGCCTGGCGGGTGTCGCTGTTCGGCGACGAGATCGAATCCATCGTCGAGTTCGATCCCCTCACGGGTACGAAATCCGGCGAACTGAAGTTCGTGAAGATCTACGCCAACTCCCATTATGTCACGCCGAAGCCGACGCTCAATCAGGCCGTCAAGAGCATCCGCGATGAACTGCGCGCCCGGCTGGTGGAGCTGGAGAAGGCCGGCCGCCTGCTGGAGGCGCAGCGGCTGGAGCAGCGCACCCGCTTCGATCTGGAGATGATGGAGGCGACCGGGTCCTGTGCCGGCATCGAGAACTACTCGCGCTATCTGACCGGCCGCCGGCCGGGCGAGCCGCCGCCGACGCTGTTCGAATATCTGCCCGACAACGCGCTGGTGTTCATCGACGAGAGCCATGTGACGGTGCCGCAGATCGGCGGCATGTATCGCGGCGACTTCCGCCGCAAGGCGACGCTGGCCGAATATGGCTTCCGCCTGCCGTCGTGCATGGACAACCGCCCGCTGCGCTTCGAGGAATGGGACGCCATGCGGCCGCAGACCGTGGCTGTCAGCGCCACGCCGGCCGCGTGGGAAATGGAGCAGTCCGGCGGCGTGTTTGCCGAGCAGGTTATCCGCCCGACCGGCCTCGTCGATCCGCCGGTGGAAATCCGCCCGGCCAAGACGCAGGTCGACGACCTGCTGGGCGAGGTGCGCGAGGTGGCGGCGAAGGGCTATCGCAGCCTCGTCACCGTGCTGACCAAGCGCATGGCCGAGGATCTGACCGAATATCTCCACGAGCAGGGCGTTCGGGTGCGCTATATGCACTCCGATATCGACACGCTGGAGCGCATCGAGATCATCCGCGACCTGCGGCTGGGGGCGTTCGACGTGCTGGTGGGCATCAACCTGCTGCGCGAGGGCCTCGACATTCCCGAGTGCGCGCTGGTGGCCATTCTGGATGCCGACAAGGAGGGTTTTCTGCGCTCCGAGACCTCGCTGGTGCAGACCATCGGCCGTGCGGCCCGCAATGTGGAAGGCCGGGTGCTGCTCTATGCCGACACCATGACGGGTTCCATGACGCGGGCGATTGCGGAAACCAGCCGCCGCCGCGACAAGCAGATTGCCTACAATGTTGAGCACGGCATCACGCCGGAATCGGTGAAGAAAGCCATCGGCGATATTCTCGATTCCGTCTATGAGCGCGACCACGTCACCGTCGAGGCCGGCCTTGCGGCCTCCGGCGAGCTGGTGGGCCACAATCTCAAGGCCCACATGGCCGATCTGGAAAAGCGCATGCGCGATGCGGCCGCCAACCTCGAATTCGAGGAGGCTGCCCGTCTGCGCGACGAGCTGAAGCGCCTGCAGGCCACGGAACTGGCGGTTTCCGACGATCCGATGGCCCGGCAGGGCGAGGTGGAGGGCGCCGCCGGGCGGTTCCGCGGCGAGCGGCGCTATGGCGCGGCGGCCAATCTGCCGCCGAAACCCGCCGGCTCGCGGGTGCGCGCACCGGACCTCGACGACATGGGGCCGGGTACCGACCGGGCCATTCCGCTGGGGGCCGACGGCGCGCTGCCGGAACGGCCCGACCCGGGCGTGGCGAACCACAAGCCGCGCGGCGCGCGGGGCGGGCGCTCCACGGGCGGCAAGCCCGGCACGCGCGGCGGCGGGCCGCGGCGATGAGACTGGCCCCCCGTGCTGTCCGTCTTGCGCCTGTTGCGCCTGCGGTCCGTCTTGCCGCCGGCGTTCTTGCGGCCGGCGCTCTTGCTGCTGGCGTTCTTGCGGCCGTTCTGCTGGCGGTTGCCGCGCCGGCGGCCGCCAATGTCATCAACGGTGCGGACGACCGCGATTCCCTGCTGGTGCTGGCGCCGAAGCTCGGCCTCACGGCGGAAGAGGTGCAGCACATCCGCTCGTCCACCGGCTTCGTCGCCTGCCTCTCGCCGACCCCGTCGATGGGCTCGGGCGTGCTGTTTCTCGATAATCAGCAGGTGCTGACGGCGGCCCATATTCTCTACCAGCCCGATGGCAAGGCGCGTTCGCGCTGCTTCTTCCGCAACCAGACCGTGCCGCCGGTGATGGTCGATCTGGTGCCCTACAAGGGCTATTCCGCCTTTGGCGCCATGCCGCCCAAACCGGGCACATCGCAGGATTTCGCCATCGTCCGCACCGCGTTGCCGGTTACGGGCGGGGCGCCGTTCCGCGTGCCCGACAGCCTGCCGGCGAAGGGCGAGACGCTGATCGTCACCACCGGCCATCCGGCCGGTATGGCGAAGGAGGTCGATCGCTTCGTGCCCGTGGCGCAGAGCTGCACGGTGCGCCGGGTGCTGTCGGCCGGGCGCTATGCGGCGCTGTTCAACACCGATTGCGATGCCACCGGCTCGTCGTCGGGCGGGGCGAATTTCGCCCGCGTCGGCGGCGGGCTGGTGCTGCGCGGCGTCACCATCTCCACCGGTCCCTGGCAGGATCCGGCCTTTGCCGGCGCGCCCTATAACGAGAAGCGCGGCAGCTTCACCACCGCCATCTCCGTCAGCGGCGTGGTACTGCAGGCCGGCCGCGCGCTGATGAACAAGGCGCCGGCCGCCGCCCCCGCGGGCATGCCGAGCGCGCTCGGGGCGATGCCGGGGGCGGGCGCCACCGGCTCCGCACCGGCGGCCGGAGGCAGCGGCCTGCCCGGCGTCGACGGCAGCCGCGCCCACCGCAAGGCCCAGCCGGGCAACTGACGCGGCCGCCGTCCCCCCGCCCGCAATCCACCGCCGCGGCGCCGTCGCCCTGCAACATCCCCGTGACAGCGGCCGAAGGATGCGCTATCCAGAAACCCGTTGCCGCCGCGGCCCCGCCGCCTGCGGACAGCCGCGTCCGCCCCGGCGGACCCGGTGCGGGTGTAGTTCAGTGGTAGAACGACAGCTTCCCAAGCTGTATGTCGTGGGTTCGATTCCCATCACCCGCTCCAGTTTTCCAGAAAAATCAGTCTGTTATCGCGCTGCTGCCGGTCGGGAACGGCTGCCCCGGCGTTCGCGTGGCCGGTCCGGTTGTCGTGCCCTGCGGCCGGGCGGGTGTGGCATCGGGTGTCCTGATCTGCACACCGGGCCGCCGGAGGCCTTCCGGCCGGTCCGGCATCGCCGCGGGGCACCATGTCCGCGGGGGCACGGAGACCGTCGCGGGCATCGCGAACAGGCGCTTTGCCGTCCGGCTGTTACGGCTTCTGCATCGGGAACCGGGTGCAGCGCCTGTGCATCACAACGCTTCAGAGTTAGCGGGGCTGCGAAATAGGCGCCATCGGGGGGCTTTGATAGGCAGGAAGGATTACTTTCCGCGTGGCAGTCCGCCCCGGATGGGTTCCGCCCAGCGCCCGAACGGGCAGTGAAGAAGCCGGAGACAGAACGATATGACACCGTCTGAAATGCGCGTTTTCGGGCGTTCCGGCCTTCTTGTCAGTGCCTTTGCTTTCGGCGCGGCGCCGATCGGCAATTTCCGCAAGGAAATTGATGACGCGACTTCGGATGCGATGGTCCGGCGCGCGTGGGATGCGGGCGTGCGCTTTTTCGATACGTCGCCGCTCTATGGCCACGGCCTTTCGGAGCTCCGGCTCGGCCACGCGCTGCGCTGGATGCCCCGCGACGAATATGTGATTTCGACGAAGGTTGGCCGTCTGCTGAAGCCGGCGCGGCGCAGCGAGATCGACTTCGCGCCGTGGGCCAATGCGGCGGCCAATACCCTGCACTTCGACTACAGCTATGACGGCACGATGCGTTCGGTGGAGGACTCGCTCCAGCGTCTGGCCCTTGAGCGCATCGACATTGCCTTCATCCACGATGTCGACCGCTACACCCACGGCGATGCGCAGCCGGATATGTTTCGGCAGGCCATGGACGGCGCATGGCGCGCGCTCGCGCAGCTGCGCAGCGAGGGTGTCGTGAAAGCCATCGGCGTGGGCGTCAATGAATGGGATGTTTGCCAGCAGGCGCTGGAACGGCATGACTTTGACGCGTTCCTGCTGGCCGGCCGCTACACGCTGCTCGAACAGGAGGCTCAGGAAACCTTCCTGCCGATGTGCGCGGCGCGCAATGTGGCCGTGGTCGTCGGGGGCGGTTTCAACTCCGGCATTCTGGCCACGGGGGCCGTTCCCGGTGCGCGCTACAACTATGCACCGGCACCGGCCGCGGTGATGGAGCGGGTCGCGCGGATCGAGGAGGTCTGTCGTGCATTCGCGGTGCCGCTGCCGGCCGCCGCGCTCCAGTTCGTGGTGGCGCACCCGGCGATCCCCGCCTTCTGCGCCGGCACCCGGACCGTGGAACAGCTCGAACAGAATCTGGCGTGGTTCAGCCACCCGATTCCCGCGGCGTTCTGGCAAACCCTCATTGCCCGCGGATTGCTGCGGGAAGACGCACCCGTGCCGGCCTGAGGCAGGCTCAGGGCAGGCGGCAGAGGCACTTCGATGTCGGACAGAGTTTCCAGGCTGGCTGTTTCCGGCCAGTTCATTGCGGGCGGCGTGGGCATCGGCACCTGGGGCGCCAATCTGCCGGCACTCAGTGCGCGGGCCGGGCTGAACGAGGGCGATCTCGGTCTCGTGCTGCTGTGCTTTGCCGCGGGGGCCATCATTTCGATGATCAACGCGCCGCGCGTCATCCGGCGGTTCACCGCCAGCCGTGCGGCGACCGCAGCCGGCTTGCTGTTCGGCGGCGCGATTGCGCTTGCCGCCGTCGGGCATACCATGGCGTTGCTGGCGGTCATCGCGCTGCTGGCCGGCACCGTGTTCGGCGCGCTGGATGTGACGATCAACGCGCAGGCCGCCGACCTCGAACGCCGGCGCGGCGAACCGATGATGGCCACCTTTCATGGTCTGTTCAGCGCTGGCGGGCTGCTGGCGGCGGCCGGTTGCGGCTATCTGCTGCGCGCCGGCGCCGATGTCATGGTGTGCCTGCCGGCGGGCGGCGGTGCGGTGGCGCTGGTCATTGTGGCGATGGCCTGCGTCAGCAGCCGGCCGGCGGCGGATGAGCCGGCCGCGCACCGGGCCGGCACCGGGCCGGCTGCCGCCCGGGTGATGCCCTCGCGCGGCCGGGTCGTGATGCTGGGCGTGCTGGCCTTTCTCGCCATGTTCGCGGAGGGAGCCTGTTTCGACTGGGTGGCCATCTATCTGGTGCGCGTGGTGGGCACGACGGAGAGCGTTGCCGCATTCGGCTTCGCCGTCTTTGCCGGTGCAATGGCGACGGGGCGCCTGTGCGGCGACTATGCCCGCAGGAAATTCAGGGCGGTCGTGCTGCTGCGCGCCGGTGCGGCAACGGTTGCCGTGGCGCTCACGCTGGCGCTGCTGGGGCGGGACGTTCCGGCAATCTTCATTGCGCTGGCCGTTGCCGGTCTCGGCATGGCCAACATCATTCCGATCGTGTTTTCCGTCGCGGGCCGGTTCGACGGCCGCGACGGCGGGCGTGCGCTGTCGCGGGTGCTGACCATGGGGTACACCGGCATTCTGGTCGGCCCGGCTTTCATCGGCTTCATGGCGCACGCGACCACGCTCACCATCAGCCTTTCCGCCATCGTGCTGGCGATGGTCTTCATCGGCGCGGGCGGGCATGTCGTCGACGACACGCAGCCGGCATCGCCGGGCGTGCCGGCCCGGCAGAAGGGCGGCCCCGATGGACGGTGACAGCGTGACCGGCGATATCGTGCAGCAGATCGCCGCGCTGCAGGCGCAGGCCGGGACACTGGCATTCGACCGGTTCGGGCATGAGGAGGCGCTGCAGCTCGGACAGATCCTGCTGCAGCTGTCGCAGGCGCGTCGCCACCCGGTGATGATCGGCATCGATCTGGGGCCGCAGGCGGTGTTCCGGGCCGCGCTGCCGGGCAGCACGCCCGACAATCAGTCGTGGCTCGAACGCAAGTTCGCCGCGGTCCGGCGCTTTTATGTCAGTTCGCTGGAGCTGGAACTGCAGCAGCAGCTTGAGCCGGATTTCGCGGCGCTTCGCGGGCTGGATATCGCGCGCTATGCCTTTGCGGGCGGGGCGCTGCCGCTGCGGATCGGCCCCACCGTGGTCGGCGTCGCCGGCGTTTCCGGGCTCAGATCGGCCGATGACCATGCCCTCGTCGCCGAAGCGATCGGGCTGATGGCGCGCTGAAAGGCCGGCGGCTGCGGCCGCCTGCACCGGCTTGTTGCACCGGCTCCCGGCGCTATCGCAACATGACGCACAATGCGCTTCTGTTCGCGTCAACGACATCTGCCTTGCGAACTTGTGACCACCGCGGCGAAGGCGGACTATGGGCTCACAAGGGCGCTCCGGCGCGGGTGTCCTGACACGAAAAACCTGAACAGAAGGGATTGAGGCCATGAAGCTGACCGGCGGTCAGATTGTTGCGCGTGCGCTCAAGGAATATGGCGTTTCCTATGTTGCCGGCGTCCCGGGCCATGGCATCTGGTCGCTGTTCGATGCCTTCCTTGAGCCGGGTTCGGAACTGCCCTTCATTCAGGTCATGCACGAGCAGAGCGCCGTGCACATGGCTGACGGCTACTTCCGCGCCTGCGGCAAGCCGATGGCGTGCTCGACCTCCATCGGACCGGGCGCGACCAACACCATCATCGGCCTTGCGACCTGCTATGCGGACTCCACGCCGGTGTTTTATGTCTCCGGCGGTCCGGCCACGCACATGAAGGGTCATGGCGTGATGCAGGAGATCGAGCGGCAGAACGAAAACGCTTTCCCGCGCATCACCGAGCAGGTCACCAAGCGGGCCTTCAAGGCCGGGCGGGTCGACGAACTGCCGTTCATCATGCACCGCGCCTTCAACACCATGCTTTCGGGCCGGCAGGGCCCGGTTCATGTCGAAGTGCCGATGGACATTCAGGTCGAGGCGGCCGATGTCGAGATTCATCCGCTCGACACCCGCATGGCCCGCGGCGTGGCCTATCCCGATCCGGTCGCCATCGAGCGCGCGGTGAAGGTGCTGCTGTCGGCCGAGCGCCCCGTCATCGTCGCCGGCGGCGGTGCGATTGCGGCCGGTGCCTCCGAGGCGCTGACGCAGCTTGCCGAGAAGATCGGTGCGGCCGTTTCCATCACCTGGAACGGCAAGGGTGCCATCTCCGAGGATCATGCGCTGTTCATCGGCGCGGTCGGCCAGACCGGCACCACCTGCGGCAACGAGATCACCGCCTCGGCCGACGTGGTCATGTCGGTCGGCTGTCGCTTCACCGACTGGTCGGCCTCGAGCTATGCCAAGGGCGTGAGCTTCTCCATTCCGCCGGGCAAGCTCATCCACATCGACCTCGATCACCATGAGATCGGCAAGAACTACCCGACCGAAGTGGGTATCGTGGCGGATGCGCGCATCACGCTCGAAGCCATCCTGTCGATGCTGTCGGAGGCCGATTCCCGCAAGGCGCTGGAAAAGCGCGAGCGCTTCCTTGCCGACGTGCGCAAGGCCAAGGCCGACTGGGAGGCCCTGCTGGCCCCGCGTCGCGACAGCCGCGAGACGCCGTTCACCTCGCAGCGGCCGCTCGGTGCGCTGCGCAAAGTGATGGATCGCGACGGCATCGTCGTGGTCGGCTCGGGCAACACGCAGGGCGCCGTCAAGCAGACGTTCCCGGTCTATGAGCCGCGGACCCACCTCACCTCCGGTTCGTTCTCGCCCATGGGCTGGGCGGTGCCGGCGGCGATGGGCGCCAAGCTTGCGATGCCGGATCGTCAGGTGGTGGCGGTCGTCGGCGACGGCGACTTCATGATGAGCCTGCCGGAACTGGGCACGGCGGTGATGAACAACATCCCCGTGGTGTTCATGGTCCAGAACAATCAGGGCTACATGTCGATCCGCGGCGGGCAGCGCAAGTTCATGGGCCGCCATATCGCCTCCGAGTTCAATCACCACAAGGGCAACGGCACGCCGTATTCGGCCGATATCGCCGCGGTTGCGAAGAACTTCGGTGCGGAAAGCTGGAAGGTGACCGCCGACGAAGACCTTGAGAAGTCGCTGAAGGCCGCGCTCGATTGCGGTCGCCCGGCGCTGGTCGAGGTGATGACCTCGCGCGATGCCGCCGGTCCGTTCGCCACCGGCTGGTGGGATTTCCCGTCGCCCGCCTACTACGAGAAGGAGCAGGCGGCCTACGCTGAGAAGCGTGCCCTCGAGCAGCATCTCTGAGCCGTTGTTTCTGACGCGCGGCCTGCCGGGCCGCGCGTCTCCTGTCCTCATGTCTGCAGATTGCAACGCGGAACCCGTTTCCGCGAACGGAGGTCGTCGTTCGATGATCCGCTCTATCAAGAAAGCCCCGGGCGCGCCGAACATCACGGACCCGGGTTCCGTCACGGCGGCAGTCGAAAAGCTGCTGGCGGAAGTTGAAACCGGCGGCGACGCCGCCGTTCGCGCGATGTCGGTCCGGTTCGATCATTTCGATCGCGAGTCCTACCGCCTGACGAAGGCCGAGATCGAGGCCAGCATCAACAGCCTGACGACGCAGGAACGCGACGATATCGAGTTCGCGCAGGCGCAGGTGCGCAACTTCGCCGAGGCGCAGCGGGCCTCGATGCGCGATATCGAGGTGGAGACGCTGCCGGGCGTGGTGCTCGGGCATCGCAACGTGCCCGTTCAGAATGTCGGCTGCTACGTTCCGGGCGGCAAATATCCGCTGCTGGCGTCGGCCCACATGACCGTGCTGACGGCGAAGGTTGCCGGCTGCGAGCGCGTCATTACCTGCGCGCCGCCCTTTCAGGGCAAGGTTGCCGACAAGATCGTGGCCGCGCAGGCTCTGGCGGGCGCCGACGAGATCTACTGCCTCGGCGGCGTGCAGGCGATTGCCGCCATGGCCTACGGCACCGAGACCATCCGGCCTGTCGATATGCTGGCCGGCCCCGGCAATGCCTATGTCGCCGAAGCCAAGCGCCTGCTGTTCGGCAAGGTCGGCATCGACCTTTTCGCCGGCCCGACCGAGACGCTGGTGATTGCCGACGACAGCGTGGACGGCGAGATCGTCGCCACCGACCTGCTCGGGCAGGCGGAGCATGGCGCCAACTCCCCGGCGGTGCTGATCACCAATTCCGAGGCGCTCGCCAGAGACACGATCGCTCAGATCGAGCGGTTGCTCACGGTTCTTCCGACGGCGGCGGTTGCTGCGAAGGCCTGGGCGGAGTGCGGCGAGATCATTCTGTGTGATACGCTGGAAGAAATGGTGCAGGAGGCCGATCGCGTCGCCTCCGAGCATGTTCAGGTCATGACGCGCGATCCGGATTATTTTCTGGAGAATATGAAGAACTACGGCGCCCTGTTCCTGGGTGCGCGCACCAACGTCGCCTATGGCGACAAGGTTATCGGCACCAACCACACGCTGCCCACCAACAAGGCAGCGCGCTATACCGGTGGTCTCTGGGTCGGTAAGTTCCTCAAGACCTGCACCTATCAGCGGATCCTGACGGACGAGGCCTCGGCCATGATCGGGGCCTACAGCTCAAGGCTGTGCCTGATGGAAGGGTTCGTGGGGCACGCGGAACAGGCCAACGTGCGGGTTCGCCGCTACGGGCACCGCAATGTCGGTTACGGAATGGCGGCGGAGGCCATCTGAACGCAGCCGTAACGGAGCTTGCGGGAGGCGTGCCGGTGCTGGCGCGCCTCCCGTCGCGGCGTCGGGAAGACGGGACGTCAGGCAGATCGAGGCATTCAATGGAACTGTCCGCGGATATTGTCATCATCGGTTCGGGCATCGGCGGCAGTTCGCTTGCCTGCGCGCTGGCCGGCTCCGGTGCGCGCATCCTGATTCTGGAGCGCGGCGACTATCTGCGCGACCAGCCGGAAAGCCGGGACGAAGTCGCGATCTTCCAGCGCGGATTCTACCAGCCGGGCGAGTACTGGCTGGCGACGGACGGCGAGAAATTTCTCGCCAACAATTATTATAATGTCGGCGGTAACTCGAAATTCTACGGCGCGGTGCTGTTTCGCTACCGCGCCGAGGACTTCGGGCCCCGCGCGCACATGAATGGCCGGTCGCCGGGCTGGCCGATCGGGTACGACGATCTTGAGCCGTGGTACGGCGCGGCGGAGCGCGTGCTGCAGGTGCGCGGCGCCCTTGGCGAGGACCCCACGGAGCCGCCGCATTCGGCGGCCTATCCGTTTCCCCCGGTGCCCGATGAACCGGCGATCGCCGCGGTGCGCCGCCGTCTGGCGGGGGCCGGCCTCCATCCGGCAAGCCTGCCGCTCGGCATCGACATCGACGAGTGGCTGCGGCGCGCTCCGACCGGATGGGATGCCTTCCCGAACACCGGGCGCGGCAAGCTCGATGCCGAGACCGGGCCGCTGGCCCGGGCGCTGGAGCATCCGAACGTCCGGCTCGTGACCAATGCCCGCGTGCTGCGACTCGAAACCGATGCGGGCGGGCGACGGGTGACCGCCGCCGTGGTGCGCATCGATGGCACGGAACAGCGGGTCACCGCGGGGCGGTTCGCGGTTGCCGCCGGTGCCGTGCAGTCGGCGGCCCTTCTGCTGCGCTCGGCCAGTGCCGCCCACCCCCGCGGGCTGGCGAACGGCTCCGATCAGGTCGGGCGCAACTTCATGAACCACAACACCAGTGCGCTGATCGCCATCGATCCGCGGGCGCCGAACACCTCCGTCTATCAGAAGACGCTGAGCTTCAACGACTTCTATAACGACGACGGCGGCCGGGGTTTTCCGCTGGGCAATGTGCAGCTCCTCGGGCGCGTCACCGGCAATATCCTCAAGGCCAACGTGCCCGCGATGCCTGCCTTCATGGCGCGGCTGGTGGCGCGCTACAGCTACGCCTGGTTCCTGACCAGCGAAGACCTGCCCAATCCCGACAGCCGGGTGATGTTGAAGGATGGCGAAATCCTCATCAACTGGGTTCGCTCCAACATGCAGGCCCATCACCTGCTGATCCGCCGCACGCGCGCGCTGATGCGCCGGGCCGGTTTTCCGATCACGCTCGTGCGCACCTTCGGGCGCCGGACCACGTCGCATCAGTGCGGCACCGCACGGCTCGGCACCGATCCGGCGACGTCGGTCGTCGATGTCGATTGCCGGTCGCACGAGGTCGAAAATCTCTATGTCACCGATGCCTCGGTGCTGCCGACCTCTGCCGCGGTCAATCCGGCGCTCACCATCGCCGCGCTGGCCCTGCGGGCCGGACATGCGATGCAGGCCTGATCCGACTGTTGAGCGGGGAGACTGACCATGGCGGAAAGCGTCGACTATATCGTGATCGGCGGCGGATCGACGGGCTGCGTGATTGCGTCCCGCCTGTCGGAGACGGCCGGGTGTACGGTGGCGTTGCTGGAGGAAGGCCCGCGCGACCGCAGCCCCTACATTCACATTCCCGGGGCCTACTACAAGACCGCGCAGGGGCCGCTGCTGAAGCGCTTCCCGTGGGAGCCGACCGACGCGCAGGCGCGTTCGGAACAGCCGACCATGGTGCAGGCCAGTGTGCTGGGCGGCGGCAGTTCGGTCAACGCCATGATCTACATCCGCGGCGTGCCGTCCGACTACGATCAGTGGGAGGCGCTCGGGGCCACCGGCTGGGGCTATAGCGATGTGCTGCCCTATTTTCTGAAGGCGGAGGACAACAACCGCTTCCGCAATGCGGCGCACGCCACCGGGGGGCCGCTCGGCGTTTCCGATATCGACCAGATCCATCCGCTGACGCGCGCCTGGCTGCGCGCCTGCCAGCAGGCCGGGTTGCCCTATAATCCCGATTTCAATTCCGGCGATCAGGCCGGATGCGGGCTTTATCAGATCACCGCCCGCGACGGACGGCGCAGCAGCGCGGCGACGGCCTACCTGAAGCCGGCGCGCAGACGGCCGAACCTTTCGGTCCGCACCCGCGCCAGGGTCATCCGCATTCTGGTGGAGAAGGGGCGGGCGACCGGCGTGGAATATGTCAGCGGCGGCGCGGTCCGGGTGCTTAAGGCCAGACGGGAGGTCATCCTGTCGGCCGGCGCGATCAACTCGCCGCGCCTGCTGATGCTGTCGGGCATCGGCCCCGCCGCCCATCTGGCGGAACACGGCATCCGCACGCTGGCGGATCTGCCGGGCGTGGGGCAGAACCTGCAGGACCACATCGAGATTTCGCTGATCTATCAGCTCAACGGTCCGCACAGCTACGACAAGTACAAGAAGCCGCACTGGAAGGCTCTGGCAGGGCTGAACTATCTGATGTTCGGGAGCGGCCCGGCGGCCTCCAATCTCATCGAGGGCGGTGCGTTCTGGTGGGGCAACAAGGCCGAACCGGTGCCGGATGTGCAGTTCTTCCTCGTGGCCGGCGCCGGCATCGAGGAGGGGGTCGACGCGGTGCCGGGCGGCAACGGCTGCACCGTCAATCTCGGGCAGATCCGGCCGCGTTCGCGCGGCGAGGTGCTGCTGGCAAGTGCCGATCCCGGCGCTTTCCCGCGGGTGAGGCCGCGCTATTTCAGCGATCCCTACGATCTGGAGGCGGTCACCGAAGGCTGCCTGTTCGCGGCCGAGATCATGGACCAGCCGGAGATGCGCCGCTTCGTCGCCAGCCGTCAGGTGCCGGAGAGCGGGATGCGTTCGCGCGAGGATTTCCGCCGCTTCTGCCGCGAGCAGGCCCACGCCGCGCTGCACCCGGCCGGCACATGCCGGGCGGGCGGCGATGACGGGTCGGTTGTCGATCCGCAACTGCGCGTCCATGGCATCGAGGGCCTGCGGGTCGCCGATGCCTCCGTCATGCCCACGCTCATCTCCGGCAATCCGAATGCCGTCTGCATCATGATCGGCGAGAAGGCGTCGGAGATGATCCGCGCTGCCGCATAGGCACGGGGCACAAGGGGGCGCGGCGGCATGACGGGGTGCTTCCCGGCTGGTGCCGGGCTGACGCAAACTGCCGCAATCGAGTTGAAACGTCTCCGTGCCGGCACTAAGGTTCCGGCTGGTTTTTCGGAGCAGGTCTGCATATGGAACCGGTGAACGTGAATGTTGCGGCATTCGCAGAGAATCTGCGGCTCCTTTGCGACCGGCAGGGCTCCATTTCGGCCATATGCCGGAAGATCAACATCAACCGGCAGCAGTTCAATAAGTACCTGTCCGGTCTCCACGTCCCGTCCTCTCAGAATCTCCGTATTATCGCGAATTATTTCGGGCTGAGTCCGCAGATCCTTTTTTCAGATCCGGATGAATTCCGCACGCTGATCGACGGAAATTTCTTTCATACCATGTCGCGTCTGGGCGGACTGCCGGAGTTTTCCAGCTTCGTTTCCAACATCGTCATGGGACAGGATGTCGACGATTCAGCCCTTGTCGGTGTGTATGATCGCTATCAGTACTCATCGATTTACAAGGGGTTTGTGCTGCGGTCGGCATTCTGCATTTACCGCAATCAGGATTTTCTGAGGCATTATTATATCGAGCGCTTCCCGAGCTACGATGCGCCGGGAAAAACCGAATATGTCTTCAAGTATCACGGCTTCACATTGCCCGTGG
This sequence comes from Pseudoxanthobacter sp., assembly GCF_036822375.1. Lineage (NCBI taxonomy): Bacteria > Pseudomonadati > Pseudomonadota > Alphaproteobacteria > Hyphomicrobiales > Segnochrobactraceae > Pseudoxanthobacter > Pseudoxanthobacter sp. The sequence goes on from NZ_DAISHT010000021.1 coordinate 18,328, forward strand.
CCGATCGTTTGTTCACACTCGATGTCGAAACCATCCAGAACAACGAGCTGACGTTCGGCGTCTATGCTCAGGTGCGCCGCAACACCAAGAAATTCATGTTCGGGATCTCCAGCGGCATCGCCGCCACGACATTTCGGCAGCCCTACTCCACCAAGGTCGCGCTGCACTATCGCGGACCGGGGATGGTCACCCGCGAGCATATGAAGACGCTGACGGTGATGGATCGCAACGATCCGTCCATCCCGCGCGAGGCGATGCAGTATCTGGGCGACGGCAGCGACATGATCCAGATGGGCTGATGGCCGGCGCGGGTACCGGGCCGGCCTTGCGACAGCCTGCATAACGACAGCCAGCCGCCGCGGGCGGGCCGCCTGGCGCATGCTGGCGGGCGCCGGCGCGGGTCCGGCCGGGCTCGTTGTCGCCTCTGCGGCGCCGCGCGGGCCGCCGCGTCATGGCTGTTCCGGCGCATCCTGCACAACCGGCAACTGACGCAACCTTAAGCACGGTGTGCGTATAGCTGCGCAAGAAAAGCAACACATGCGAACTTGTCGCTTGCTGCGATTAGCGCCCTAATCGACCTGACAACAAGCACCGCGTCCGCAACGCGGAACGACATGCCAGATGGGACAATACGAGCGAATTGCGACCCGCCGGGGTGAACTGCATCCCGGTCTGCAGCGTCACGCTGGCTCCGTGACGGTTTGCGCTCCGGAAGCGCATCGCTCGTTGCAGGTATGAAAGGTCTACGAATGAGCCTGTCGCAAAAGCAATTGGGCAGCATTCTGGCAGCGCCGACGGTCGTGTATATGGCCGTGTTCTTCGTGTTGCCGACGTTTGTCCTGATCGTTTACAGCTTCTGGTCGCTGGAAGCCTACCAGTTCATTCCCGACTTCCAGCTCGGAAACTATATCGGCGCGCTCACTTCGCCGCTGTTCTGGAGGGTCACGCTGAATGCCATCCGCATCGGCGTGATGACCGCCGGAATATCCGTCGTTCTCGCCTGCGTCGTCGCCTACTATCTGGTTTATGTGAAGCCCTCGCAGGTTATCCTGAACCTGATTCTGGTCACATGGTTTTCCAGCTATCTTGTGCGTATCTATGCATGGCGCACACTGCTCGGAACCAATGGCGTCCTGAACACGATTCTCATTCAGATCGGTGTTATCGACCAGCCGCTGTCGATATTTCTGTTCAATTCGTTTGCGGTCTCCATCACGCTCATTCACATCTACCTTCCGTTCTGCATTCTTCTTGTCGTTTCGGCGATGAGCGAGATTAAGAAGGATCTTGTGGATGCCGCGCGCGATCTGGGAACGTCCTCGTTCGGCGCGTTCTTCAAGGTCATTGCCCCCAACGCGGCCAACGGGCTGGTCGGCGCCTTCATGCTGACCTTCATCCTCGCCGCGGGCGATTACGTCACGCCGCAGCTTCTGGGCGGCTCATCCGGCCAGACCACCGGTCTGCTGATCGCGGACCAGTTCCGCAAGACGGGTAACTGGCCGCTCGGCGCGGCGCAGGCCTTCATCATGTTCGCCATTTCCGTTGCGCTTTATGCCGTGCTGATCGGCGTGGGACGGGCGACCGGGCTCATCGTCAAGCGGCATCAGCCCGCAGCCCTCGGGGAGGAATGAGATGCTGCTGCGTCTTGCTGTCTGGACCATTCTTGCATTTCTGATCGGGCCGCTCCTGATCATCGTGCTGTTCAGCTTCCATGCGACGCCGTCGCTGTCCTTCCCGTTCACCGGTGCCAGTCTGCGCTGGTATGGCGAGCTGTTCGGCAACAGCCAGCTCGGGGCCGCGGTCATCAAGAGCCTGATGATTGCGTTCTTCACCGCGCTGGTCACTCTGGTGCTCGGCGCCACGGCGTCGCTGGCCTGGCTGCGCTTCGGCCGCATCGGGCGCGGAATTATCGAGGCCGTGTCGATCACGCCGATTGCCCTGCCGGGCCTGTTCGTCGGCGTGTCGCTGCTGGTGCTGTTTGCGCAGGCCGGCGTTCAGCTTTCGAGCGTGACCATCGTCATCTCCCATGTCGTGGTGGCGATCCCCATCGTCATCATGGCGATGCGTGCGCGTCTGGCGCTGTTCGACCGCTCGCTGGAAGAGGCGGCCCGCGACCTCGGCGCCAGCCAGATGCAGACCTTCCGGCGCGTGACGCTGCCGATGATTGCCCCGACGCTGATTTCGGCGGCCATTCTGGCCTTCGCCGCGTCGTTCGATGAGTTCGTGGTGACGTCGTTCGTGGCCGGCACCGAGACCACGCTGCCGATGTACATCTGGTCGATGATGCGGCGGACCGTGACGCCGCTGATCAACGCGATCTCCACGCTCGCCCTCGCCTTTTCCATTCTCATCCTGCTGGGGGCCTGGGCGGCCGGGCATGTTCGCCGCCACGCCGCCATCGCCAGCCGTACAAAGTCCTGAGGAGCGCCCCATGACAGCCCTCTCCCCCGCAGCTTCTGCGACGACCGCTCCCGCCCCCGTGACGGCACAGACGCCCATCATCGAGATTTCCGGCGGCGCGAAGGTGTTCGGCAGCTTCGCCGCGCTCACCAACATCAATCTCTCGATCCGCGACGGCGAGATCCTGACGCTGCTCGGCCCGAGCGGCTGCGGCAAGACCACGCTGATGCGCATCATCGCCGGTTTCGAGGATCTGACGGCGGGTTCGATCCGCATTGCCGGCAACAATGCCGCCGGCATTCCGCCCGAACGCCGGCCGGTGAACATGGTGTTCCAGCGCTATGCGCTGTTTCCCCATCTCGATGTGTTCGAGAACGTGGCCTTCGGCCTGAAGCTGAAGGGCCTCGCAAAGGCGGAGGTGAACGAGCGGGTGGAGCGGATGCTGCACATCGTCCAGCTCGACAAGTTCGCACACCGCTATATCGACCAGATCAGCGGCGGCCAGAGCCAGCGCGTGGCGCTTGCCCGCGCCCTCGTCAACCGGCCGAAGGTGCTGCTGCTCGACGAGCCGCTGGCTGCGCTGGACCTCAAGATCCGGCAGCACATGCTGGCCGAGATGAAGCGCATCCACGGCGAGACCGGGGCCACCTTCGTCTATGTGACGCACGATCAGGATGAGGCGCTGATCCTCTCGGACCGGATCGTGCTGATGGAGAAGGGGCGCATCATCCAGATCGACCGCCCGCAGGATATGTATGCGCGGCCGCGGTCGCTGTTTGCGGCCAAATTCCTCGGCGAGACCAACCTGTTTCCGGCCCGCGTGACCGAAAAGGCGGCCGACCGCACGGTTGCCTGCGGAAGCTCCGGCATCCGCTTTACCACGACGGTGCCGACCGATGCGCAGGTCAACGCGGCCTCGGTGGTGTCGATCCGGCCGGAATCGCTTTATTTCCATACGGACGATCCGCTGTCCCAGTCCGGGGAGGGCACGGTCGAAGACATCGTCTTCATCGGCAGCCGTTCGTTCTATCGCCTGCGCCTCGATGACGAGACGCGGCTGCGCATTCAGGTTCAGAACAACAGCCGCCTTGCCCTGCCCTCGGTGGGCGAGCGTGTGACGTTCTACTGGGATGCGGAGAACGTCGCGATTCTGCCGGCTGAGTGACGCTGCGGACGCCGCGCCGGCGCCCGGAAGGCAGGCCGCACGATTGCGGCGTTGTGCAGGCGGCGCCGGCTATTCGCACATTGAAGCACATCTCGCGTCACTTATCTGCAAATTTCACGCAGATGCGAAATTGTGAAATATCGGCCGACAAAAGAGCATCAGAACGGAAATAAAGCCTCCAGAAGGGAAGTCGGAAATGAAGCACATCTGGTCGACGGACGATATCCTCAACGCTGCCATGGGGCGCAGGTCCTTCCTTGGCGGTCTGGCCGCGCTGACCGGCGGCGTTGCACTGGCACCGTTGCTGCCCGGTCTCGCGCGCGCTGCGGACGTCAAAGCCCCCAGCGGCGACATGGAAATCATGGCGTGGGAAGGCTGGGAACTGACCGATGAACTGGCCGACTGGCGCAAGGCCAACGGCGTCAATGTCGCCGTGACGGCCATCGGCAATCAGGACGATGTGACGATCCGCTTCCGGGTGCCGAATCCGCCGCCGTTCGATCTTGCCGAGTACAATCAGGGCTACGCCGATCTCTATATCGACGTCCTGAAGATTGCGAAGGCGCTCGATCGCACTCAGATTCCGAACTACAATCCGGAAAACCTGTTCGACGTGTTCTACGACAAGCCGACCTGGTACCGGAACGGCAATCTCTACGGCATTCCCTATGCCTGGGGCCTGAATTCGATCGTCTACAATCCGAAGCTGATGGCCAAGCCGACGACCTACAAGGATCTGCTGAAGCCGGAGCTGAAGGGCAAGATCGCGTTCGTCGACGATACGCTGGCAACCTGGCCGATCGCGGCCCGTCTTGCGGGTCTGGGCGACAAGTTCCCCAACGTCACCCCCGACGAGATGAAGGCCATCTTCGATAACCTCAATCTCTACCGGGCGCAGTCGCGCATCGTCAGCCCCACCTACGGCGACATCGTTTCGCTGTTCGTGTCGGGTGAAATCGCGGCGCTGTTCTCCGGCTGGACCGGCGTGCCGGTGGAGACCGCCAAGCAGGGCGTGACCACCGAATACACCATCCCGGAAGAAGGCGCCGGCACGTGGTGCGATGCCTGGTTCATGCCGCCGGCCGTCGACAACCCGGCTGCCGCCTATGCATTCATGAACATGGCCATTTCGCCGGAGGTGCAAGCGAAGGTCGTGGTTCGCAACGCTGCCGGCGTTGTCTCGTCCAAGGCGGTGCCGCTGCTGCCGCCGGAGACCAGGGCGCTGTTCGACTATTCCGACGTGGCCGGTATCTTCAAGTCTTCGCCGCTGCTGGGCATTCCGCCGCTGGAGTCGGACAAGTACGCCACTTACGCGGACTGGGTGAACGCCTGGAACGAATTCAAGGCTGCGTGACGCAGGCCTGACGACTGCAACGTGACGCCGCCCGGACGAGCGACACCGTCGCCAGCCCGGGCGGCAACCGGATTCACCCGTCAGGAGGGCGATTGCGGCCAGGCCGGTCGCCCTCTTTTCTTTTGCGCCACCCCTTTGCCCCACCCCTTTGCCTCATGGATCATCTGATGCCGGATTACATCGTCATTGGCGGCGGGTCCGCCGGCTGCGTCGTGGCGGCGCGGCTGTCGGAAGATGCCGCCAGCTCGGTGCTGCTGCTGGAGGAGGGGCCGTCCGACCGCGCGCCGGAAATCCATCTGCCGGCCATGGTCTACAAGACGGCGACCGGCAACCTGCTGCAGCGTTTCGAGCAGGAGCCGACGGCGGAGAACCCCAAGGCGAAGCCGCCCACCATGGTGCAGGCCCGCGTGCTCGGCGGCGGCTCGTCCGTCAACGCCATGCTCTATGTGCGCGGCGTTCCGGCGGACTATGACGGCTGGGCGGCCGGCGGCGCGGAGGGCTGGTCCTATGCCGATGTGCTGCCGTTCTTCCGCAAGGCGGAGGACAACTGCACCCTCGCCGGGCCCGCCCACGCCAGAGGCGGCCCGCTGCATGTCTCCTATCCCGAACATGTCAGCCCGCTGACCCGGGTCTGGCTTCAGGCCTGTCAGGAGGCCGGCATTCCCTATGTCGCGGACTTCAACGGCGGCGATCAGGCGGGCTGCGGCCTCTATCAGATGACGGTGCGCAACGGCCGCCGGGCCAGTGCCTCGGTTTGCTATCTGCGGCCGGCGCGGCGCCGGGCGAACCTGACCGTGCGGACCGGGTGCCGGGTGACGCGCATTCTGGTCGAGAACCGTCGCGCGGTCGGGGTCGAATATGTGCGCGACGGCCGCACCACCGTGGTGCGTGCCGGCCGGGAGGTGATCCTGTGCGCCGGCGCCATCAACTCTCCGCGTCTGCTCCAGCTCTCCGGCATCGGCCCGGCGGCGCACCTGCAATCGCTCGGCATCCCCGTGGTCCATGACCTGCCCGGCGTCGGGCGCGGCCTGCAGGACCATATGGATGTTTATCTGATCTACGAACTCAACGGCCCCCACGGCTACGACCATTATCGCAAGTTGCACTGGAAGGCGTGGGCCGGCCTGCAATATGCGCTGTTCCGCAAGGGACCCGTCTGTTCGAACATCATCGAGGCCGGCGCGTTCTGGTGGGCGAACCGGAGCGATCCGCTGGCCGACATCCAGTTCGCCTTTCTGGCCGGCTCCGGCGTGGAGGAAGGCGTTGCGCCCGTCGAGAGCGGCCATGGCTGCACGCTGAATGTGTGCCAGACCCGGCCGCGCTCGCGCGGCTTCGTCGAACTGCGCTCGTCCGATCCCCATGTGCCGCCGCGCATCGTGCCGAACTATCTGTCCGATCCGTACGACCTCGACACGATGGCCGAGGGCGTGCGCATCGGCCAGCAGATCATGCAGCAGGGTGCGCTGAAGCCGCTCATCAGACGCGAACAATATCCCGGCCGGCCGATGCCGACGCAGGACGATTACCGCGCCTATGTGAAGGAGATGGCGCAGGGCGCGCTGCATCCGACCGGCACCTGCCGCATCGGCCGCGATCCGATGGCCGTGGTCGACAGCCAGCTTCGCCTGCACGGCGTGGCCGGCCTGCGCGTGGCGGATGCCTCCGTCATGCCGTCGCTGCCGTCGGGCAACACCAACGCACCGGCGATCATGGTGGGCGAGCGCGCGGCCGATTTCATCCGGCGCAGTCGCAACGATCTGTGACGGGCGATCCGGCCCGTCCGCCGGCCGGCCGTTTCCCGGGGAGAAGCCGATGACCCGTTCGATTGCCGGGGATGCCCGCGCGGTGTTCCTGCCCGCGTTTGCCGATCTGACCTTTCAGGCCGTCGCCGAACCGTTTCTGCAGAACGGCGGCTGCGCCGTGCTTCTGGGCGAGACGCGGAGCGAATATCTGGCGCGGCGGATGTCGCCGGAACGGCGCGGCACGGAAACCGCCGCTTCGGTGCGCCGCTGCATCGATCGCCTGCGGTGTCTGGCGCCGGATCTGATCGTTGCCGTCGACGAGGAACCGGGCGGCATCTGCCGCCTTGAGGGGCTCGTTCCGCCGTTGCCGTCGCCCGAAGAGGCCAGCGCCATGGACGAGGCGGAACTCGCGGCGCGGTGCTTCGAAACCGCCGCCGCTGCCCGGGCGCTCGGCGTGACGATGTTTCTGGCTCCCGTCGCCGACGTGGTCGGCGGCCGCAATCCCTGGCTTGCGGGACGCACCATGGGGCGGGAGGCCGGCGCGGTCGCGCGTCTCGTCAGAGGCTATGTCCGCGGCATCCAGCGCGCCGGACTCGTGGCGGTGACCAAGCACTTCCCCGGCTACGGCGATATTGCGGCCGATCCGGCGCTTGTCGATGTGTGCGTGGAAACGCCTCTCGCCGCGATACTGGCGCAGGCGGCGCCGTTCCGGGCGGCAATCGAAGCCGGTACCCGCGCGGTCATGACGGGGCCCGCGCCTCTCGCCGCGCTCGATGCGGTCAACGCCGCCAGCACGTCGCCGGCTGTGATGCGGCTGCTGCGGCAGGATTTCGGCTTCCGCGGGCTGATCGTCAGCGACGATCTCGATGCGCCGGCAACGATGCGCGGGCGATCGTTGCAGGAGACCGCCGTTGCCGCCCTTGCCGCCGGCGCCGACCTGCTGCTGGTGGCGGGAGGGCCGCATCTGGACGCGCTGTGCGACCATGTGGCGGCAGCGGCCGGCGACGGGCGGCTGCCGGCCGGGCGGCTGGAAGAGGCGGCCGGGCGGGTGCGGGCGCTGGCGGCCGGGCGCTGAGAGCGGCCGGGGCCGCCCGCGCTGCCGGGGCCGCGCCGCCGTCCCCGACCGGATGTGCCGGCGCTTGTCGCGGCGCCGGCCGCCTCTGCGCACCCGGGCGGGCGCGCAGAGGCAGGCCTTGCGGGTCAGGCGACGGGATGAAGTTCTATGGCAAGCCAGATCGCGCTGGTGTCGGCATAGTAGCGATGCCACGGATACTGCCACTGGTTCGGCCCGGCGACGCGACAGAACGGATCGTGCGTGTAGCCGATCGGCATGACCACGTCCTCATAGAGCGTCGCTTCATCGCGCTCATGGAACTTCTGCATGCGGCCGGTGCCGTAGATCTGGGTGTGCACCTCAAGGAACGGATGCTCGTTATGGATGAAGCAATCCGTCTCCCCGGGAGACCACCAGAGATTGAGCCTGACGGTGAACGTCTGCGGCGCGCTCGCCTCGCGTCTCTCGTTGGTGAAGACATACGGATCGGTCACCACGGTTCCGATCTCGTCCTGCGGGGAAATATAGAGCGGGGTGTCGCGCGGGAAGCTGCGGATGCGGCTGCCCAGCCACTCCCAGCCCCGCAGGCCGGCGCCGCCGAGATTCGTCTGCCGGCGCACCTTGATCAGCGCGATGCGCTCGGCCGAGCGCACCAGCCCCCCTTTGAGCCAGGTCGATTTCCAGGCCGGCACGATGCCCGGATGCTCGTGACCGGTCACCATCGGCACCGGCGACAGGTTGACGACGACGGCATCCTCGACCGGCAGGTCGACGACGTCCTCAACCAGCCGGGCGGAGATGAAGTCGTCGGCGAAAGATAAGTCTCTGGCTTTGTTGGGCATGAATGATCTCCTCGGCCTGTGGCCCGGGAAGGAAGGTCGGTGTGACGGAGGGACCGGGCCGGCGGTCAGCCGTTGGCCAGCCGGTCCAGCAGCCGGCGGATTTCCGCGGCAAGGGCAAAGCTGTCTTCCTGATGCTGCTTGCGGCAGAACAGTTCCGCGCTCCACCAGCCGACATAGCCGGTCGAGCGGACCGCATCGGCCCACGCCTTCAGGTCGAGGACGCCACCGCCGGTCGGGACATCGCGCAATTCGGCCTCGCGCGGAATTCCGCCGCTGAACGGCAGCGAATCGCAGACATGGACGCCGTAGAGGATGTCGCGCGGCAGCCGTGCGACGCGATCCGGCGTGTCGCCCGAGGCGTAGCAGTGCCAGAAATCGACCACGAGGCGGAGATTGTCCCGCCCGGCCATTTCGATCAGGCGCACCTGATCGTCAAGGGTGTTGAGCGGCGTCCACGCCAGCGATTCCAGATAGAGCAGGAGCCCGTAGCCGGCGGCGAGATCGGCGAGCTTGCGCAGGTTCGCGGCGGTAATCGCGAACTGCTCGGCCTTCGGCAGCTTCAGCACGCCCGAATATCGCGTTGCCGTCCGTCCGGCGGCATGATCGAACACCGCCTCGACATCGACGGGCCCGGTGATGACCTGAACGGCGCGGGCGCCGGCGACCTGCGCCAGAGCGAACATTGCCTCCGCATCCCGCATCAGGGCGGGCTCGTCGCTGCCGTGGCGCTCGATATCGATGAGGAAGCCCATGCCGGGAATGCTGACGCCCCTGAGGCGGGCGGACAGGTCCGCCTCCGTGAAGCCGGCATCGAGAAATGCCCGCATCTTGCTGGCGGACGCTTCCAGACCGTCGTAGCCGGCGGCGCGGGCGATTTCGAGGTCCATCGCCAGCGTGGCGTGCCGGGCGACGAGCGAATGAAGCAGCAGGATCTGTCTGCCGGCACTCATGGGTCTTGCACTCCGATCATGCAGCCGGGCCGGGCGGCCTCGCCGGACGCGGACGTCCGGGTCGCCGGTGGCTCAGCAGGGAATAGCGACGGTGCGGCCCTTGCGGACCGCCTTCATGACGGCCTCGGCTGCGGTGAGCGAGGCGAGACTGTCGGTGCCGGTCGCAAGTGTCGGCGGGCCGCCGTCCACGGCTTCGAGAAACAGTTCCAGCACGGCGGCGAAGTGGTCCCGTTCGCGGATGGGCAGGAACTCGTTGCGGCTGTGGTGGCGGCGCATCAGCGTGCCGGAGCCGCGCGGGCCGAGCGTGCCGCTGGCCACGAGCGAGCCTTCGGAGCCGGCGGCGATGATGCGGCTCTCGATGTCCGATGTCGCGTAGCTCTCGTGGGCCTGAAACAGCACATCGCCCATGCGCAGCGAATAGGCAAGGTCGCTCGGGGCCCCGCCGACCGGGCTGGCAAGGCCGGCCGCTTCCACCGGCTCGGCACCGCTCAGGAAGCGGGCAAGGTCGATGTCTTCGGCGCACATGTCGAGGAAGATGTTGGGGTCGTTCTCGCCGGCTTCGTGCCAGCGCATCGCCACCGGATAGTGCGGGCCGCCGCGAAAGATCGAAATGGAGTGCACCACGCCGATCTCGCCATCGGCGATCAGGCGGCGCATGGCCTGATGGACCGCCGCCGTGCGCCCGCGCTGGTTGACCGCCAGATAGATTCCGGCGTCCTGACAGGTTTGCACCAGTGCTGCCGCGGTCTTGGCATCCTTCGCCACCGGTCCGTCGCACAGGATGTGCTTGCCGGCTTCAGCGACGGCGCGGATATAGAACGGGCGCCGGATCAGCGGGGCGGCGATATAGACAAAGTCAACCTGCGCGTCGCGCATCGCCTGTCGTACGTCTGTCGTCGAGTTCGGGATATTCGTGTCCCGCGCGAAATGACTGGCGCGCACTTCGCTTCTGCTGGTAACCCAGAGCGGCGTGTGGCCAAAGGCCCTGATTGCCGCCACCATCTGCTCTGCTGCAACAGTTCCGGTACCCGTAACGGCCCAGCCGCATCTGGATAGTGTCTCGCCGGACATCGTGCTCTCGCCACTATAAACTCTTGGTCCGATAGTCCCGGAACAGGCTGCGGCGGGCAATTGCGCAATGGTGCGATGCTATTCGCGGTTTGACGTCACAGTTGCATAAATCTGCGCACCCTCCGGGGCGGCGCGGCCGCCATCCGCCAGAAATGGGGTGGCAGGACGG
>NZ_DAISHT010000021.1:29174-31223 GCF_036822375.1 Pseudoxanthobacter sp.
CACGCCGCGGCGCGGCGCCGTTCCGGCCGGCAGAGGGCGCGGGCCGGGCTATTCGCGGGTGAGCACGGTCCTCAGGAAGTTGCGGGTGCGCGGCTCGGTCGGGTTGCTCATCAGCGCCCCGGCCTCGCCGCTTTCCACCACCCGCCCCTGATCCATGAACACGACCCGGTCGCCGACATCGCGGGCGAAGCCGAGTTCGTGGGTGACGACGATCATGGTCATGCCGCTGGCAGCCAGATCGCGCATCACGCCCAGCACCTCGCCGACGAGTTCGGGATCGAGCGCCGATGTCGGTTCGTCGAACAGCATCAGCCGGGGCTGCATGGCGAGGGCGCGGGCAATGGCAACGCGCTGCTGCTGGCCGCCGGACAGCTCGGACGGGTAAGCCCCCGCCTTGTGGGCCAGACCGACCCGGTCGAGCAGCAGCATGGCGGCATCGTGGGCTTCCTCGCGTCGCCGGCCGAGCACCTGTCGCGGGCCTTCGGTGACGTTTTCAAGCGCCGTCATGTGGGGAAACAGGTTGAAGCGCTGGAAGACCATGCCGGTCTTGCGGCGCTGGCGGGCAATCTCGCGGTCGCTCAGCGGATGCAGCGCCTCGCCGACGCGGCGATAGCCGAGCAGCTCGCCGTCCAGCCACAGCCCGCCGCTGTCGAACGTCTCAAGCTGATTGATGCACCGCAGGAAGGTCGTCTTGCCGGAGCCGGAGGGGCCGATGATGCACACCACCTCGCCGGGCATGACATCCATCGTCACATCGCTCAGCGCCTGATGGCCGCCGAATTTCTTGCCGACGCGAACCGCGGAGACGATCGGGGCGACGGCGGGGGCCGGCGCGCTCATCGGGCGGCCCTTGTGCCGAAGCCGCGGCCAAAGCGCTTCTCCAGCATGCGCTGCAGCACGGTGAGGACGGTGACGACGACCAGAAACCAGAAGGTCGGGACCATGAGCAGCTCGATGACCTTGGCGTTGGAATAGTAGATGTCCTGCGCGCTGCGCACGATATCGCCGAAGCCGATGATCGAGGCGAGCGCCGTCATCTTGACGAGGCCGATGAACTCGTTGCCGAGCGGCGGCACCACGATGCGCATGGCCTGCGGCAGGATGATGCGCCGCAGCGCGGTGCCGTTGGTCATGCCCATGGCCTTGGCCGCCTCATATTGCCCGCGATCGACGCCGAGCATGCCCGAGCGGATGATCTCCGAGACATAGGCGCCCTCGTTCAGCCCGAGGCTGAGGATGGTCGCCACCGCCGGCGTGATGATGACCACGGTCTTGTATTCGAACAGGCCGGGAACGCCGATGGTGGGAAAGACCAGCGCGAGGTTGAACCAGATGAGGAGCTGCAGGATGACCGGCGCCCCGCGGAAGAACCAGGCATAGAAGATCGCGCTGCCGCGCAGCACCGGATTGACGGACCCGTTGGCGACGGCGCAGGCAAGCCCGATGGCTATGCCCACCGCCATGCACACGAACGACATCCAGACCGTATTGAACAGCCCCCACAGAATGGTCGGCCAGAACAGGAATTCCCACGTCGTCGCCCAGTCGATCTTGCCGTTGGCAAAGGCGCGGACCAGCAGGACGGCAAGGACGAGGATCGCGGCCATGGCCGCGATCCGTCCGTAATGCCGGCGCCGCACATGGCGGAGGCGTGCGATGTCGAGCTCCTCCGCCATGGTCGGGCCGCCGCGCGGCGCCTCCGGGTGGGGGGCTCGGCTCACGGCTGCGGCCCGGCGTTGATGGTGGCATCCTTGTAGGCGGAGATGTCGAGCTTCCACTTCTTGATCAGGGCATCGTAGGTGCCGTCGGCGATCACCTGCCTGAGGGCGGCCTGGAAGGCATCGCGCAGAACGACATCGTCGGCCCCCTTGTTGAACGCCATGCCCATCAGCGCCATGGAGATCGGCTCGCCGAGGATCATGAACGTGCCCGGTTCAGTCTCCACGATGGTCGGCACGGCCTCAAGGCCCTGCACGCCGGCCACGGTGCGGCCGGTCTTGAGGTTGGTGATCTGCTGGCCGAGATTGGTGTCGAGGATCACCGTGATCG
>NZ_DAISHT010000022.1:0-29970 GCF_036822375.1 Pseudoxanthobacter sp.
AGCGAGGAGGCCGACGACTGGATGTAGTCGGTATATTCGCGCTGCTTGTCGTTGAGCTGACCGAAGCGGGTATCGGCCAGAAGCTGCGCGAAGCCGATCACCGTCGTCAGCGGCGAGCGCAGCTCGTAGGAAACGTGCTGGATGAAGGTGTCCTTGAGGCGGTCGGCCTCCACAAGGGCCTCGTTGCGCTCGACGAGGGCGCGTTCGACCTTGACCGAGTCGGTGACGTTGACGAACGTCGCCAGTGTCGCCCCGTCCGGCAGGGGCACGGTTGCGAAATCGATCACCGTGCGGTCGGGCCGCTCCAGCCGGCCGGCCACGCGCTCGCGGCTGTCGGCAAGCCCGGTCACCGCCCCGGCGATTTCCGGCCATGCTGCGCCGGCGGGGTCGAGCGGGCCGCAGGCGTGGGTCACCTCCGCCACATGCGGCCGGCCGGCAAGGCGGGTCTCATCCAGCCCCCAGATGGAGGCAAAGGCCGGGTTCCACAGCCGCAGCCGGCCGTCGGAGCCGAACACGGCCACGCCCTCGGCCAGATGGTCGAGCGTTTCGCCCTGCACGCGGATGAGGTTGTTGTAGCGGCTTTCCAGATCGAGCCGCTCGGTCACGTTCTCGTAGACATAGGTCACGCCGCCCTGCGGGTGCGGGTTGGCGATGACGCGCAGCGTCTGCCCGTCCGGCAGGTGCCACCAGTGCTCGCTTGCCTCCACCGCGCGGTAGGCCGACTGCATCTCCGTCTTCCAGGCGCGGAAATTGGCCTGCTCGGGCAGCTTGCGGGCGGCGCGCAGCGCATCCAGCACGGCGCCGTCTTCCGGGTTGCTCTCCAGGAAGGCCGGCTCCAGCCCCCACAGCGCCCGGTAGGCGGCGTTGTAGAAGGTGAGGCGGCGGTCGGCGCCGAAAATGGCCACCGCCGTGGCCAGCCCGTCCAGTGTGCGGGCGTGGAACTCCAGCGTGCGCTTCAGCGCGCCGTGGATGCGCTCCAGTTCCGTCACGTCCACCGCAATGCCGCCGGTGCCGCGGCTGGTGCCCACCTCGACCACATCGAACACCCGCCGCTCGCCGGCGCTGATGGCGGCAAGGCGCTCGCGGGCCTCGCCGCTGGCCGCCTCGCGCCGGGCCTCGCCCAGCCGGTGACGGTCCTTGGTGTCGATGAGTTCGGCCTGCTCCAGAACGGCGGTGTCGGGATCGGCCGCCTCCACCGCGCGGGCGTAGGCGGTGTTGACCCACACCAGCCGGCCGTCGCCGTCGCGCACCCAGATCGGATGCGGCAGGCTTTCCACCAGCGTGCGCAGCGCGGCGGTCTCGCCGGCAAGGCGGGCGTTTTCCTCCGCCAGCACGCCGAGGCGGCGGCGCTCCTCGCCGATGTCGCGGAAGCGGATCAGCACGCCGCCGGCGCCGGCGCGGCCGGAGGCTTCCACCACCGTGCCGCGCAGCGTGCCGAGGGTGAGGCTGAAGCGGGCGCCGCCCTGCTTCAGCGCCTGAATGGCGGCAAACAGCTGGTCGGCGGAGCCGCGGGTCAGCCAGCTTGCAAAATCGGTGAAGGTCGCCGGATCGGCCGGTGCGCCGGCGCCCGGCGGCAGGCGGCCGGCCACCTCCGGCGGGGTTGCTGCGCGGATCAGTACGGTGCGCTGGTCGTCGAGATCGACCATCGCCTCGGCGCGCTGGGTGCGCCGGTTGTTGGCGGCCATCGCGTCTTCCAGTTCGGCGGCGCGTGCCTCCGCACCGGCGCGGGCGCGCAGGAAGGCCACCGCGCAGGCCACCGCAAAGCCAAGCGAGCCGGCAACCGTGGCCGCGGCCAGCACCGGAAGCGGCGCGGCAAAGCCCGCCGCCGCTCCTTCCGCGGCCTGCGCCGCGCCGGCCGAGCCGGCAAGCACGAGCGCCGCCGCGCCGCCGGCAAGAGCCGGGCGCGCGTCAGTACGCTGTCGCTGGTGCGGACCGCTCCGCTTCACGCGCCACTCTCCTTCAGCCGCCGGACTGTTACGGGAACACACGAATCACGCCTTCCGGCACCATAGCCCGGCGGCGCCCCTGCCCGTAAAGAGTCCTCGCCGCGATCCTTGCCGGGAAAAGTTTACGAACCGTTCACCGTGTCCTCATGTCCACACATCGCCGGCCGGCGCCTCTTGTCGCAGGTCCGGTCCGGGTGTTGGCTGGGGCGGTTCCGTTTCCGCGCAGAGGCTCCGCTCCATGCCCGATTTTCCCGCCGCCTATCAGGCCAGCGAAGGTTCGCCGCTTGCCGTCGACCGGGCGTTCTACGGCCGCATCGCCGGCGCCGTCGATGCCCGCACGCTGGCCGGGCGCTTCATCATCCCAATCCGCACCGGGCGGGCGTGGAAGGTGCCGAAGGGCCACGTCTTCCGCATCACCACCGAAGAGGGGCCGCAGGTCGGCGATCTCAACATCTGGAGCGCGGCGAACCCGCGCGAGCGGCTGTGGGCGGCGCGCACCCGTCAGCTGCAGGCCGCCCATGTGACGACGTTCGACCGGCTGTGGTCGAACCTGCCCTATCTGCGCCCGCTGGCGACGATCACCGCCGACACCCTCGCCGGGTACGGCGTCGACGCGTATGGCGGCCGCGTCCACGACCTGCTCGGCACGCGCTGCGACCCTTATGTGAACCGCATGCTGACCGGCGAGGACTTCGACTTCTGCTGCCACTCCAACCTGACGCGCGCGGTGGCGCCCCACGGCCTGACGGAAATGGACGTGCACGATGTGCTGAACGTGTTCCAGTGCACCGGGCTCAATTCGCGCGACCAGTATTTCATGCGCGACTGTCCGGCCAGACCCGGCGACTATCTGGAGTTCTTTGCCGAAACGGACCTGCTGTGCGCCCTTTCCACCTGCCCGGGCGGCGATCTGTCCGTGCCGCTGTGGGGGCCGGAGGCGCGCGATCCGCTGGAGGTGTGCCGCCCGATCGGGGTGGAGATCTACAGCCTCGACGAAAGCCTGCTGGAGGGCTGGCAGGAACCGGGCTTTGCCTTTGAGGCCTATCGCGGTGCCCACGGCATGCGGCCTGAAACGCCGCCGTGGGCCGGCTGAGCGGGGGCTGAAAACAGACCGGGCCGGAGCGCATGCGCCCCGGCCCGGCCGGTCGTTCCGTGCCGGCCGCCCGGAAGAGCGGCACCGGCCGGCAACTGGTCTCAGTACTTGTAGTGATCCGGCTTGTAGGGGCCTTCCCTGGTCACGCCGATATAGGCGGCCTGCGCGTCGGTCAGCTCCGTCAGCGTCACGCCCAGCTTGGCAAGGTGCAGGCGGGCCACCTTCTCGTCGAGGTGCTTGGGCAGCACATAGACCTTGTTCTCGTACTGCTCGCCGCGGGTGAACAGCTCGATCTGCGCCAGCGTCTGGTTGGTGAACGACGCCGACATCACGAAGCTCGGGTGGCCGGTGGCGTTGCCGAGGTTCACGAGGCGGCCTTCCGACAGCAGGATGATGCGCTTGGCATCGGGGAACTCGATGAGGTCCACCTGCGGCTTCACGTTCTTCCACTTGAAGTTCTTCAGGGAGGCGACCTGAATCTCGTTGTCGAAGTGGCCGATGTTGCACACGATCGCCATGTCCTTCATGGCGCGCATGTGGTCGAGGGTGATGATATCGCGGTTGCCGGTGGTGGTGACGAAGATGTCGGCCTCGCCCACCGCCTGCTCGATGGTCTTCACCTCGAAGCCGTCCATGGCGGCCTGCAGGGCGCAGATCGGGTCGATCTCGGTCACGATCACGCGGGCGCCGGAGCCGGCGAGCGACTGGGCCGAACCCTTGCCGACGTCGCCGTAGCCGCACACCAGCGCCACCTTGCCGGCGAGCATCACATCGGTGCCGCGGCGGATGGCATCCACGAGGCTTTCGCGGCAGCCGTACTTGTTGTCGAACTTCGACTTCGTCACCGAGTCGTTGACGTTGATGGCCGGGAACGGCAGTTCGCCCTTCTTCTCCAGCTCATAGAGGCGATGCACGCCCGTGGTGGTTTCTTCCGAAACGCCGCGGATGCTGGCGCGCACCTTCGAATACCAGCCCGGGCTGGCGGCCAGACGGCGCTTGATGGTGGCGTAGAAGATCGCCTCTTCCTCGTTCTTCGGGTTTTCCAGAACGGAGGGATCGGTCTCGGCCTTGGAGCCCACCAGCACCAGCATGGTGGCATCGCCGCCGTCGTCGAGGATCATGTTGGCGGTTTCGCCGTTGCCCCAGTCGAACAGGCGGTCGGTGTAGGACCAGTAGTCCTCCAGCGTCTCGCCCTTGACGGCGAACACCGGAATGCCGCGCGCGGCAATGGCGGCGGCGGCATGGTCCTGCGTGGAGAAGATGTTGCACGAGGCCCAGCGCACTTCGGCGCCCAGCTCCACCAGCGTCTCGATCAGCGCGGCGGTCTGGATGGTCATGTGCAGGGAACCGGCGATGCGGGCCCCCTTCAGCGGCTTCAGCGGGCCGAACTCGGCGCGGGTGGCCATCAGGCCGGGCATCTCGGTCTCGGCGATGTCGAGCTCGGTGCGGCCCCAGTCCGCCAGCGTGATGTCCTTGACGACGTAGTCGGTGAAGGTGGTCATGAATGGCTCCCGGAAAGGGTCAGAACGGGCGCGCGGACAACAGGGCAGAACACCCGCGCGCCATGCGGGCTGAAGCGATCAGCCCCGGTTGCCGACCGTTATAGGGGGCGGCGGCCGCCGGATCAATAAGGACATAAGGATTTCTTTATATGAGGCAGGCCATGCCTCATTTCTCTTCTCTGTCCCGGGCCCCGCCTCTTGTCCGGGGCGCGGCGGAAAATGGCGTTGCGCCGGGCTTGCGCGGTTCCCCGGCTCAGGCGCCGAGCGCGGCGCGCAGGTCCGCCACGAGAGCGACCTCGGCTTCCGCCGTGCGCGGGGCGGCGGGAAAGCGGCCCCAGATCGGGCCGGGCCACGCCCGGTCGTCGCGGAAGCGGGCGACGACATGGATGTGCAGCTGCGACACCACGTTGCCGATGGCGGCGACATTGAGCTTGTCGCAGCCGGTGATCGCCTTCAGGGCGGCGGAGACCTGCGCGATCTCCTCCATCAGCAGCGCGCGTTCCGGCGCCGTCAGGTCGATCAGTTCGGTGGCGCCCGGCCGGCGCGGCACGAGGATCGCCCACGGATAGGCCCCGTCGCGCGACAGGCGCACGGCGCTGAGGGCCAGATCGGCAACCGGCACGCTGTCGGCTTCCAGACGGGGATCGAACGAAAACGGCACGCTCATCGGCCCTGCTCCCTGCGGCACTGGTTCCGCATGCCCCGCATCGCCGGCGCGCCCGGCCATGTGCGGCGCGGCGCGCGGGGGGCGGGCTGCGGTTGTCATCGCCGGCCTTGATAGGCCGGTTACGGGCCGGGCGGAAATGAAAATGGCGCCGGTGCGGCGCCATCGTTCGTCAGCGGGGTGCGGGGGCCGGCGTGCGGCGCCGGTTCCGCGGGCAGGCCGGTGTTTCAGGCCGCCAGATCGCGCATCACGTTGGCGCGGGCATAGAGCGCGTCCGCGGTGATGGAGATGATGTCGTCGTAGGGGTCGGTCCACTGCACCGCGCGGCCATCGGCAGCCACGGCCACCTTGCCGAACGCCGCATCCTTCTCAAGGAAGGAGAACACGCCGCCGCGGGCGATCATGCCCTTCAGGTCCACGATGCCTTCGGAGCCGTCGGACCAGCGGACGTGAAGAATACCATGGCGGACCACTTCCGCCGACGCGATACGAAGAGACTCAGACATGGGCGTCCACCTTTGAGCCGGCGGTTCATTTTCCGCCGCTTGATCATCCGGTAACACCCGAATTCTGGTCGGATTGTGGCCAGAACGACGAATCCTTAGGCAGCAAAGACGGCCGTGCGGATGGCAGCGCTTGCACCAATCCGTTGTGGCGGCTTTGTCACAGAGATTATGCTTAAAGATTAGTCAACTTATCGTCTGAAGCCCGCGCCGCCGCAGAGCCGGGGAGCCGCAACGAAAAGGCCGCCCGCCGCGTTTCCCGCGGCGGACGGCTGGTCACTTCACAACCGCAAAAGCGCTATGGTTCAGAGGTCCAGAACGAGGCGCTGCGGATCCTCGATGGCTTCCTTGACGCGCACGAGGAAGGTCACGGCTTCCTTGCCGTCGATGATGCGGTGATCGTAGGACAGGGCGAGATACATCATCGGGCGGATGACGATCTGGCCGTTGCGCACCACCGGCCGGTCCTCGATGCGGTGCATGCCGAGAATGCCCGACTGCGGCGCGTTGAGGATCGGGGTCGACATCAGCGAACCGTAGACGCCGCCGTTGGAGATGGTGAAGGTGCCGCCCTGCATGTCTTCGATGCCGAGCTTGCCGTCACGGGCGCGCTTGCCGAACTCGCCGATCTTCTTCTCGATGCCGGCAACCGACAGCTGGTCGGCATCGCGCACCACCGGAACCACCAGACCCTTCTCGGTGCCGACGGCGACGCCGACGTGGTAGAAGTTCTTGTAGATCAGGTCGGTGCCGTCGATCTCGGCGTTGACGGCCGGGACGTCCTTCAGGCCCTGAATCACGGCCTTCACGAAGAAGCCCATGAAGCCGATGCGCACGCCGTGCTTCTTCTCGAACAGGTCCTTGTAGGTCTTGCGCAGTTCCATGACCGCGGTCATGTCGACGTCGTTGAACGTCGTCAGCATAGCGGCGTTGGCCTGCGCATCCTTCAGGCGGCGGGCGATGGTCTGGCGCAGCTTGGACATGCGCACCCGCTCTTCGCGGGGGGCATCGGCGGCGGCGCTGGCCGGGCGGGCCGGGGCGGCGGCCGCCGGGGCCGGGGCGGCAGCGATCTGCTCAAGGGCGCCGAGCACGTCGCCCTTGGTCACGCGGCCGTCCTTGCCGGTGCCGGCCACGGTGGCCGGGTTGATGCCGGTCTCGGCGGCAATCTTCTGCACCGAGGGGAACAGCGGCGCATCGGCCCGGGCAGCCGGGGCGGGCGCAGCGGCAGCCGCAGGCGCCGGGGCAGCGGCCGGGGTGGGCGCGGGGGCCGCGGCGGCGGCCTTCGGCGCGGCAGCGGCGCCGGCGGCGTCGAGAATGCCGAGCAGGGCGCCGACGGCAACCGTCTCGCCGTCCTTGGCCACGATCTCGGTCAGCACGCCGGCGGAGGGGGCGGGCACCTCGATGGTGACCTTGTCGGTTTCAAGCTCCACCAGCGGCTCGTCGGCCGCGATGGCATCGCCCGGCTTCTTGAACCACTGGCCGATGGTGGCTTCGGTGACCGATTCACCGAGGGTCGGAACGCGGATTTCCGTCGCCATGATCTTTCAGTCTTTCTGCTTCATCGGGGCCCCGGGGCGCGCAGATGGCCGGCGGGGCTGATGGTCTTGATCGGGAAAGGGCGGGCGGTGCCGCCGCACCCCGGCAGGGCGGGGCGGCGGCACCGTCGGCTCAGTTGAGGGACTCGTCGAGGAAGGACTTGAGCTGGGCGATGTGGGTCGACATCAGGCCCGTGGCGGTGGAGGCCGAAGCCGGCCGGCCGGCATAGCGCGGACGGGCGACCCTGGCGCCGGTCTGTTCCAGCGCCCACTCCAGATAGGGCTGCACGAAGGTCCACGCACCCATGTTGCGCGGCTCTTCCTGGCACCACACCAGCTCGGCATTCGGGAAGCGCTGCAGATAGCCCGCCACCGACTTGGCCGGGAACGGATAAAGCTGCTCGGCGCGCAGGATGAACACATCGTCCACGCCGCGCTTCTCGCGCTCCTCCAGCAGGTCATAATAGACCTTGCCGGTGCACATCACCACGCGGCGGATGCTGGCATCCGGCACGAGCCTGATGGTGGTCAGGCCCGAGCCGTTCTCCGCATCGTCGGTCAGCAGGCGGTGGAAGGTGGAATCCGCCCCCAGAGCCTCCAGCGTCGAAACCGTGCGCTTGTGGCGCAGCAGCGACTTCGGCGTCATCAGGATCAGCGGCTTGCGGAAGTCGCGTTTGATCTGGCGGCGCAGAATGTGGAAGTAGTTGGCGGGCGTCGAGCAGTTCGCCACCTGCATGTTGTCTTCGGCGCAAAGCTGCAGATAGCGCTCCAGACGGGCGGAGGAGTGCTCCGGGCCCTGTCCTTCGTAGCCATGGGGCAGCAGCACGACGAGGCCCGACATGCGCAGCCACTTGCGCTCGCCGGCGGACAGGAACTGGTCGAACACCACCTGCGCGCCGTTGGCGAAGTCACCGAACTGGGCTTCCCACAGTACCAGCGCGTTCGGCTCGGCCAGCGAATAGCCGTACTCGAAGCCGAGCACCGCTTCTTCCGACAGCATCGAGTTGACGACTTCGTAGCGCGACTGGCCCGGCTGGATGTTGTTCAGCGGGATGTAGCGCTCTTCGCTCTCCTGATCGAACACCACCGAGTGGCGCTGTGAGAAGGTGCCGCGCTCCACGTCCTGACCGGTCAGACGCACCGGATAGCCTTCGGTGAGCAGCGAGCCGAAGGCCAGCGCCTCGGCGGTTGCCCAGTCGATGCCGGCGCCGGTCTCGATCGCCTTGCGGCGATTTTCCATGAAGCGGCCGATGGTCTTGTGGATGCGGAAGCCTTCCGGCACCCGCGCGATGGCCTCGCCGATGCGCTTCAGCTCGTCGATGTCGACGCCGGTGCGGCCGCGACGGGGATCGTCGTTGCTCACCGCCGGCTTCATGCCGGTCCAGCGGCCGTCGAGCCAGTCCGCCTTGTTGGGCGAGAAGTGCTGGCCGGCGGCGAACTCTTCCTCCAGCCGGTTCTTGAAGGCGGCCTTGTCGGCCTCCACTTCCGCGGCGGTCATCAGGCCTTCGGCCACCAGCTTGTCGGCATAGATCTGCAGCGTGGTCGGGTGGCTGCGGATCTTCTTGTACATCAGCGGCTGGGTGAACGCCGGCTCGTCGCCTTCGTTATGGCCGAAGCGGCGGTAGCAGAACATGTCGATCACGACAGGCTTGTGGAACGCCTGACGGAACTCGGTGGCGATCTTCGCCACATACACGACCGCTTCCGGATCGTCGCCGTTCACATGGAAGATCGGCGCCTCGATCATCTTGGCCAGATCGGACGGATAGGGCGACGAGCGCGAGTAGCGCGGGTTCGTCGTGAAGCCGATCTGGTTGTTGATGATGAAGTGCAGCGAACCGCCGGTGCGGTGCCCCTTCAGACCGGAAAGGCCGAGGCATTCCGCCACCACGCCCTGACCCGCGAAGGCCGCGTCGCCGTGGATCAGCAGCGGCAGCACCGCGGTGCGCGAATGATCGTCGAGCTGATCCTGCTTGGCGCGGGCCTTGCCCAGCACCACCGGGTCGACGATTTCCAGATGCGAGGGGTTGGCGGTCAGCGACAGGTGCACGTTGTTGTGGTCGAACTCGCGGTCCGACGAAGCACCGAGGTGGTACTTCACGTCGCCCGAGCCTTCCACGTCGTCGGGGGCATAGGAGCCGCCCTTGAACTCGTGGAACACGGCGCGGTGCGGCTTGGCCATCACCTGCGTCAGCACGTTGAGACGGCCGCGGTGGGCCATGCCCAGCACGACTTCCTTCAGGCCGAGCTGGCCGCCGCGCTTGATGATCTGCTCAAGCGCCGGCACGAGAGATTCGCCGCCGTCGAGGCCGAAGCGCTTGGTGCCGGTGAATTTCAGGTCGAGGAAGCGCTCGAAGCCTTCGGCCTCGATGAGCTTGTGCAGGATGGCCTTCTTGCCTTCGTTGGTGAAGGAAACCTGCTTGTCCGGCCCTTCGATGCGGGCCTGAATCCAGGCCTTCTCCGCCGGGTCGGAGATGTGCATGAACTCCACGCCGATGGTGGAGCAATAGGTGCGCTTCAGGATCTCCAGCATCTCGCGCACGGTCGCGAATTCGAGACCGAGCACGTTGTCGATGAAGATCTTGCGATCCATGTCGGCTTCGGTGAAGCCGTAGGAGGCCGGGTGCAGCTCTTCATGGTCGCCGGTGTCGAAGCCGAGCGGGTCGAGGTCGGCGAACAGATGGCCACGGGCGCGGTAGGCGCGGATCATCATGATCGCGCGCACGGAATCGCGCGTGGAGCGCTGGATGTCGGCTTCGGTCACCGCCGGTGCGGCCGGCCCGGCGGCCTTGGCAGCCTTGTCGGCCTTGGCCTTGATCTTGTCGCCGAGGGACTTTTCCAGATAGGCCCAGTTGCCGTCGAGGACAGCGACCAGCTCGCCGTTGGCCACCACCGGCCAGTCGGCGCGCTTCCAGCTTGCCCCTTCGGTCTCCCGCTTCACCACCGCGGGGTCTTCGCCCAGAGAGGCGAAGAACGAGCGCCATTCCGCATCGACAGAAGCGGGATCTTTCTCATAGCGCCCGTAAAGATCCTCAATGTAGCTGACATTGCCGCCATAGAGGAACGAGGTGAGAGAGAACGCCTCGTTGGAATCCTGCCGTGCCATCGGTTTCGACTGGTGCGCGGCACCAGCCTCCCTGCTGGTTGAACTACGGAACAGAAGCCGCGCCGGCCGCTCGCAGGGCCGGCTGTCTTCCGTCCTCCCCTCCGTGATGAGGGGTTATCGGACCTCCGGGGCCGTAGCCGGCCGGCCGGAGCGTGAAACTGAACGTCTGCAGCGGCACCTGGCGAAGCGGCCGGCCCTCGCGCAGATGGCGATCAGCCGTGCCGGGTGCACGTTGTCCATAACATACGACTCGCGCCATGGCGCCCCGTTATTTGGGAACGCCCGGCGCGGGCCGTGGGGCTGAATGCCTCAGTCCGAAAGTCGAACGCCGGCGAACGATCCGCGGACAGGCCGGGCCTGTCCGCGCCCGTCGCCGCGTCAGCCCCTGAGGACTTCCACCAGCGTCTTGCCGAGGCGGGCGGGGGAGGGCGAAACGCGGATGCCCGCCCGCTCCATGGCCTCGATCTTCGATTCCGCACCGCCCGAGCCGCCGGAGATGATGGCGCCGGCATGGCCCATGCGACGGCCCGGAGGGGCCGTGCGGCCGGCGATGAAGCCGACCATCGGCTTCTTGCGGCCGCGCTTCGCCTCGTCGGCGATGAACCGGGCCGCCTGCTCCTCGGCGTCGCCGCCGATCTCGCCGATCATCACGATCGCTTCGGTCTTGTCGTCGGCGAGGAACATCTCCAGCATGTCGATGAACTCGGTGCCCTTCACCGGGTCGCCGCCGATGCCGACGGCGGTGGTCTGGCCGAGCCCTTCCTGCGTGGTCTGGAACACCGCCTCGTAGGTCAGCGTGCCGGAGCGCGAGACGATACCGACCGAACCGGGCTGGAAGATGGAGCCCGGCATGATGCCGATCTTGCACTCGTTGGCGGTCATCACGCCCGGGCAGTTCGGGCCGATGAGGCGCGACCGGGAGCCGGCGAGGGAGCGCTTCACCCGCACCATGTCGAGCACCGGAATGCCCTCGGTGATGCACACGATGAGCGGGATTTCCGCGTCGATCGCCTCGCAGATGGCATCAGCGGCGCCCGGAGGCGGCACATAGATCACGCTGGCATCGGCGCCGGTGGCCTCGCGGGCCTCCTTCACGGTGTCGAACACCGGCAGGTCCAGATGGACGCTGCCGCCCTTGCCGGGCGAGGTGCCGCCGACCATGCGGGTGCCGTAGGCGATGGCCTCGACGGAATGGAAGGTCGCGGTCTTGCCGGTGAAGCCCTGGGTCAGGACGCGGGTGTTCTTGTCGATCAGAATGGACATCAGGCGGCCTTCCCGTTCACGGCGCTCACGATCTTGGCGGCGGCATCGTCGAGGTCATCGGCGGCGATCACGTTGAGACCGGATTCCTCGATGATCTTCTTGCCGAGTTCCACCTTGGTGCCTTCCAGACGCACCACCAGCGGCACCTTGAGGCCGACGTCCTTCACCGCCGCGATCACGCCTTCCGCGATGATGTCGCAGCGCATGATGCCGCCGAAGATGTTGACCAGAATGCCCTTCACGTTCGGGTCGGCGGTGATGATCTTGAAGGCGGCCGTCACCTTCTCCTTCGTGGCGCCGCCGCCGACGTCGAGGAAGTTGGCGGGTTCCGCGCCGTAGAGCTTGATGATGTCCATGGTGGCCATGGCCAGACCGGCGCCGTTCACCATGCAGCCGATGGTGCCGTCGAGGGCCACATAGGACAGATCGAACTTGGAGGCTTCGATCTCCTTGGCGTCCTCCTCGGTCAGGTCGCGCAGGGCGACGATGTCCGGGTGGCGGTAGAGCGCGTTGGAATCGAACGAAATCTTGGCGTCGAGGCACTTGAGCGTCCCCTGATCGGTCACGATCAGCGGGTTGATCTCCAGCATCGACATGTCCTTGGCGACGAAGGCGGCGTAGAGGCGGGCGGCGAGATCGTTCGCCTGCTTGACCAGATCGCCCTTGAGCCCCAGCGCCTTGGCGATGGTGCGGCCGTGGTGGGGCATCAGCCCGGTGGCCGGATCGACCGAGAACGTCACGATCTTCTCGGGCGTGTCGTGGGCCACCTTCTCGATGTCCATGCCGCCTTCGGTGGAAACCACGAAGGCGATGCGGCCGGTGCCGCGGTCCACCAGCATCGAAAGGTAGTACTCCTTCACGATGTTGGAGCCTTCCTCGATGTAGAGGCGGTTGACCTGCTTGCCGGCCGGGCCGGTCTGCACGGTCACCAGCGTGCTGCCCAGCATCTGGGACACGAAGGTCTTCACCTCGTTGACCGAGCGGGCGAGCCGCACGCCGCCCTTTTCGCCGGCGCTGGCTTCCTTGAAGTGGCCCTTGCCGCGCCCGCCGGCGTGGATCTGGGACTTCACCACCCAGAGCGGACCGCCGAGCGAGTTGGCGGCCGCCTCGGCTTCTTCGGCCGAGAACACGGCGACGCCGCGGGAGACCGGGGCGCCGAATTCCTTCAGCAACGCCTTGGCCTGGTACTCGTGAATGTTCATGGAGAATCTCCGTATGACTCTACGGGGCCAGACCCCGGCGCGGTGCGGTCGGAAGACCGACTGTGCCGGTCCGATCACTCCCCCTCCGGCCCGGTTGCAAGGCCCGGGCCACGCATGGCCCGGGCGATGTTTCAAGACCGGAAGGGCGGACCCTTCCGGCCGGCGATCAGGCGAGCGCCGGCTGGATGGTCTTGCAGGCTTCGATCAGGCCGGCGACGGACGCCACCGACTTCTCGAACATGGTCTTCTCGGCCGCATCCAGCTTGATTTCCAGGATGCGCTCGACGCCGCCGGCGCCGATCACGACCGGCACGCCGACATAGGTGTCGGTCAGGCCGTATTCGCCCGAGAGGTGGGCGGCGCAGGGCAGAACGCGCTTCTTGTCCTTCAGGTAGGACTCAGCCATCGCGATCGCCGAGGCGGCCGGGGCGTAGAAGGCCGAACCGGTCTTCAGCAGCGCCACGATCTCGCCGCCGCCCTTGCGGGTGCGCTCGACGATGGCGTCGATCTTCTCCTGCGTGGTCCAGCCGATCTCGATGAGGTCGGGCAGCGGCACGCCGGCAACGGTGGAGTAGCGCACCGAGGGCACCATGTCGTCGCCGTGGCCGCCCAGCACGAAGGCGGTCACGTCCTTGACCGACACGTTGAACTCTTCGGCGAGGAAATAGCGGAAGCGGGCCGAGTCGAGCACGCCGGCCATGCCGACGACCTTGTTGGCCGGCAGGCCGGAGAACTTCTGCAGAGCCCACACCATCGCGTCGAGCGGGTTGGTGATGCAGATCACGAAGGCGTCCGGGGCATGGTCCCTGATGCCCTTGCCGACCTGCTCCATGACCTTCAGGTTGATGCCCAGAAGGTCGTCGCGGCTCATGCCGGGCTTACGCGGCACACCGGCGGTGACGATGATCACGTCCGCGCCTGCGATGGCCTCGTAGGAGTTGGCGCCGGAAAGGCCGGCGTCGAAGCCGTCCACCGGGGACGACTCGGCAAGGTCGAGCGCCTTACCCTGCGGGGTGCCTTCCGAAATATCGAAAAGCACGATGTCGCCGAGTTCCTTCAGGCCGGCCAGATGGGCCAGCGTGCCGCCGATCTGGCCGGAACCGATCAGGGCAATCTTGTTGCGCGCCATTGAGGTGTTTCCCTTTTCGTAAGCTGCAACCCAGAACCTTCGCTCCGGCTGACGTCACTAATCCGTTTGGCGGACCTGTTCAAGCCAACCCGGCGGTTTAATCGCCACCGCCGACGGTCCTATGAACCATCCGCGGGGGGCGAGGTAGCGAACGACCGTCAGCGCCTGTTTCCTGCGGCGCTGGCGGGCGAGTGTCCCGCCTCGTCTTCCGCCTCGCAGGCGGCGACGTAGGCGGCCGAACGCATTTCGATGAGCCGCGAGGCCGTGCGCTGGAACTCGAAGGCTTCCGTCGAATCCCGGCCCCGGAACAGGGCATCGGGTTCGGCGGCCGCCGAGATCAGCAGGCGCACATGGCCGTCGTAGAGCGCATCGATCAGCGTGATGAAACGTTTGGCCTCGTTGCGGGTGTCCGGCGTCAGCACCGGCACGCCGGACAGCACCACCGTGTGGAACCGCCGCGCGATGGCGAGGTAGTCGTGCGGGCCGAGGGCGGCCTCGCAGAGATCGCGGAAATGGAACCGTGCCACGCCGTCCACGGCCTCCGGCACCGGCACGCGGCGGCCGTCGACGCTGATTTCCGACGGCGCCCCGCGGGCGCGGCCGGTGAGGCCGAGGAACAGCCGGTCGAGGGCATGCTCTGCCCGGGCATCCAGCGGGGTGAAGTAGAGCGGCTGGCCGGCGAGCTTCTCAAGCCGGTAATCGCCCTGCGCATCGAGGCGCAGCACGTCGACATGGCGTTTCAGGAGCGCGATGAAGCCGAGGAAGTGGCCGCGGTTGATGCCGTCGCGGTAGAGGTCGCCGGGATCGACGTTGGAGGTGGCGACGAGGATGACGCCGCGGGCGAACAGCTCGGTAAAGAGCCGGCCGAGGATCATGGCATCGGCGATGTCGGTGACGGCGAACTCGTCGAAACACAGCACGCGGGCTTCCGCGGCCAGTTCGGCGGCCACCGGCGGCACCGGGTCGTCGCCCTTCATGCTGCCGTCGGCGATGGCGGCGCGGACGCGGTAGATCCGCTCGTGCACGTCCTGCATGAAGCCGTGGAAGTGGATGCGCCGCTTGGAATGGGTGGGCAGGGCGGCGAAGAACATGTCCATCAGCATGGTCTTGCCGCGGCCGACCTCGCCCCAGACATAGAGCCCGCGGATGATCGGGGTCGCGTGCCCCTTGCCGCGGTCGCGGCCGAACAGCCAGCCGAGGGCGCTCTTCTTGGTGGCGATCGATTCTTCGCTGAGGCGTTCGATCAGGTCATCAAGCCGCTCTGCAATGGCAATCTGGGCGTCGTCGCGGGCAATCTCGCCTGCCGCCACCAGGGCCAGGTAGCGGTCCTTGACGCCGGGCTTCTGGGTGAGCCGCTCGGTCACGGAAATATCTGCCTTCAAGATCGGCGCCCGTGCGGGACGCCGGATGCGGAAACAAGGGTGCGGAGAAATCGGGCCTGAACGGGTTCGGAAGCGATTTCCTGTTGCGAAGCAGCAAAACGGCAACACCGCTTTAGACGATTTCCCGCGGTTGCGGAACCGCCCGCGGGCGTGCGCGCCGGCCTGTCGCATCAGACTTTTGTCGGATCCGTTCCTTTTTCTCAAGATTCCGGCGGCCGGACCCGCCGCGGCATGATGAGCGGGCCGAGCTGAACGATGACGAGGCCGAGGAACAGCAGGGCGCAGCCCGTCCAGCCGGCGGGCGACAGCCGCTCGCCGATGAGGACGGCGGCAAAGAGAGCGGCGAACAGCGCCTCCGACATCAGGATCACCGCGGCATCGGCCGGCGGCGTGCGCTGCTGGCCGATGGCCTGCAACAGGTAGGCGACACCGCCCGACAGGGCGCCGGCATAGAGCAGCTCCGGCAGCACGGCCATGACATCGCCGGCCGAGAGCGGTTCGCCCAGCCCAGCCAGAACGCCGGTGGCGGCCCCGAACAGCGACTGGCCGAGAGCGGCGGCCACCGGCCGGCCGGTGCGCCGCACGAAGCGGTCCATGAGGATGATCTGCACGGCAAAGCCGAAGGCCGAGGCAATGGTCAGCAGGTCGCCGGTCGTCAGCCCGTCCAGCCCGCCGCCGAGGAACCATGTGCCGGCGATGGCGCAGGCGGCGGCCGGCAGCACGAGAAAATGCGGCCGCCGGCGCAGCACCACGATCTCGATCAGCGGAACGAACAGCACATAGAGCCCGGTCAGGAAGCCGACATGGGTCACGCTGGTGGTGACGATGGCCACCTGCTGCAGCAGCGAGGCGATGCCGAACGACAGGCCGAGCGGCAGCAACGCCAGATAGTCGCGCCGGGCGAGCGGGCGGGCGGCGCGGCGCGCCTCGATCACGCCCATCGGGGCGACGACGAGCAGGGCCGGCAGAAAGCGCAGCCCGGTGAACCAGCCGGGGCCGAGATGCGCCATGGCATTGGACTGGGCCACGAAGGCCCCGCCCCAGATGGCGGCGGCGAGCAGCAGCAGGGCATTGGCGGACAGGCGCGACATGAACGAGACCGGAAAGGGAGGAGACCGTAACGGTTGCTGCGGCGGCAGGGCGGGCGAGCCATAGCACTGCGGCGCCCTGCGGCGAACCCCCCGTGGCGCCGCGCCTGCGGCGCCCCACCCCTGCGACGAACCTCCTGCGGCGCCGCGCCTGCGGCGCCCCCCTCCCCTTTGGCGCCACGCCTGCGGCGCCCTGTGGCGAATCCCGGCGGCGAACCGGTTCCGGCGCGCCGCTTTCCCGGTTGCGATTGCCGCACCCGGTGCATCGCGACCTGCGGCTGCTTGTGCGCGGGCGCGGGCCGGTGCCAGATTCGGGCTGTCCGGGGAAATTCGGGCTGTCCGGGAACCGTCGCGCCGGCCGGGGCGGGCGGGGTGCCGTGAGGCCTGCAGGGCGATGCACGCGGGGGCGCGCGGGCCGGCCCGGACGGGGCTGCATCCGGTCAGGGGAGTTCGGGGCTTTGCGAAGCGAAATGTCTCCGGTCCGGCGCGGGCGGGCGGCCGGGTTCGGGCGCGGCCTGCTGGCGGCGCTGCTGTTGCCGGCGCTGCTGTTGCCGGCTGCGCGGGCGCGGGCCGACGATGCCGAGGCCCGGCGCAACATCGAGATCTTCAGCTGGCTCGATGCCGATCACGACGGTCGCATCACCCTTGCCGGGGCGCGGGCGATGCGCACGAAGGCGTTCGACGAGATCGACCAGAATCACGACGGCTATATCGACCGGGCCGAGATCGCGGCCACTGTGGCGGCCTGGGCGGCGGCAGACCCGGCCGCCTGGCCGCCGGAGCGCCGGCAGCACTGGATTCAGGGCCAGACCGACGCCCTGCAGGGGCCGCGGGTGTCGCGCTCGCGCTATGTCTCTTCCTTTCTGGAGTGGTGGTTCGTGCGCGCCGACCGCAACGGCGACGGCGTCGTGACGCTGGAGGAAATGCAGGCGATGCCGCCGCCGCGCTCGCCGGCCGCCGACCGCGCCAATCACGGCCGTGTGCCGCCGGGCGAGTTCAACTGAGGCCGCCGCCGGCCGCCCCGGGCCGGGTCCGCCCTGTGGGCCGGGGGTGTTTTCCCGCCCGGCGGGCCTTGCCAAGCGCCCGGCTCTCGACGATATAGGGGGCGGGAGGTTGGTGGTGGACGGGTCCCTCGCCAACCGGGTCAGGACCGGAAGGTAGCAGCCCCAACGAGTTCGGCACGGGTCATTGTCCAGCCTCCCACCTTGAGCTTCAGGGCTGAGTTTTCAGGATCGTCTCGTCGTTCATGCGGGGTTCCGTTGCCTGACGGTGCGGTCTCCACGGTGCGGGAGGATACCGGGCGATGAACGCAGGCGACGCGCACCGTCCCGGAGAAGACCTGCCCGGAAAAGGCTTGCCCGGAAAAGGCCTGCCCGGCGATGGCCTGCCGCCCGGCGAAAATTCCGCCGGCGATCTTTCCCCCCGCGATTCTTCTGCCGGCGATCTTTCCGCCAGCGAAACCGACACGCAGACGGCGCGCCTGTTCGGCGACGCGGCTGCGGCCAATCCGGTGCCGGCGCCGCGCGCCACGCCCTATCGCGTTCTGGCCCGCAAATACCGTCCGCGGTCGTTTGAGGATCTCATCGGTCAGGAACCGATGGTGCGCACCCTGTCGAATGCCTTCGATTCGGGCCGCATTCCGCAGGCCTGGATGCTGACCGGCGTGCGCGGGGTGGGCAAGACCACCACCGCCCGCATTCTCGCCCGTGCCCTCAACTACGAGGTGCCCGGCGAGGTCGACCGGCCGACCATCCACATGCCGGTGCCCGGCACCCATTGCGAAGACATCATGGAAGGCCGCGATGTCGACGTCATCGAGATGGACGCCGCCTCGCACACTTCCATCAACGATATCCGCGAGATCACCGAGGCCTCGCGCTACAAGCCCAATGCGGCGCGCTACAAGGTCTACATCGTCGACGAAGTGCACATGCTCTCCACGGCGGCGTTCAACGGCCTGCTGAAGACGCTGGAAGAGCCGCCCGAGCATGTGAAATTCGTGTTCGCGACCACCGAAATCCGCAAGGTGCCGGTCACGGTGCTGTCGCGCTGCCAGCGCTTCGACCTGCGCCGCGTCGATGCGGAGGTGCTGATCCGCCATCTTGCCGGCATCGCCGAGAAAGAGGGCGTGAGTGTCGACGGCGAGGCGCTGGCGCTCATCGCGCGCGCCGCCGAAGGCTCGGTGCGCGACAGCCTGTCCCTGCTCGATCAGGCCATTGCCCATGGCGCCGGGCAGGTGACGGCCGATGAAGTGCGCGCCATGCTGGGGCTGGCCGACCGCGCCCGCGTCATCGATCTGTTCGGCCACCTGATGCGCGGCGATGCCGCCGCGGCGCTGAAGGAACTCGGCGCACAATACGATATCGGCGCCGATCCGGCGGTGGTGCTGTCGGATCTGGCGTCGTTCGTCCATCTCGTCACGCGGCTGAAGATCGTGCCGGAGGCCGCCGCCGACGGCGCCCTGACGGAGGCGGAGCGCAGCCGCGGGCAGGACTTTGCCCGGAAGCTGACGGTGGCCGTGCTGTCGCGCGCCTGGCAACTGCTGCTGAAGGGGATCGGCGAGGTTCAGGGCTCGCCGCGGCCGCTGGCGGCGGCCGAAATGGTGCTGATCCGTCTTGCCTATGTCACCGACCTGCCGACGCCGGATGAGGCGCTGCGGCAGATGCTGGCATCGGGCGGCACGGCCGGCGGCGCCGGCGTGCCCGGCGGCGGGCCTTCCGGCTCCGGGGCGCGGGCCGTGCGGGCAGCGGGCGGCGGGGGGCTGGCCGATGCGGTTTCCGCCGGGCCGGCCGGCGGTGCGCCGGGCGAGGGCCCTGCGCGGCCGGCGCTGCGCCTTGCCGCGCCGTCCGGCAGCGCCGTGCCTGCGCCCGCGCCGCGCTCTGCGCCCGTTGCTGAGCCGGCCCCGGCCGTGACCTTCGGCTCCGTGGCCGACATCGCGGCGCTGGCGGCCGAGAAACGCGACATCCGGCTGAAATTCGCGCTCGAACGGCAGGTTCGGCCGGTGCGGCTGGAGGCCGGGCGGCTGGAATTCGAGCCGACGGCGGATGCGCCGCCCGACCTTGCCAACGAACTGGCGCGCAAGCTGACGGACTGGACCGGCCAGCGTTTCGTGGTGACGGTGACCCGCGAGGGCGGCGGCCGCACGCTCCACGAGGAGCGCACCGAGGCCACGGAGCGCTTCCGCAGCGATGCCGAGCACGATCCGCTCGTGGCGGCGGTGCAGGTGCGTTTTCCGGGGGCGAAGATCGTGAATGTGCGCATCAACGCCGGCGAGGAAGCCGCCGCCGGCCTGCCGCCGGCCCCGCCGGAGGCCGACGACGACGGCTTCGGTGCCGACGACGCGGGCCTTGAGACCGACGAGCGCGCCTTCGACGACGATTTCGATTTCGACCGGCTGTGAGGCATCGCCGCGGCCGGTCGCCGCGCCGGGGTTGCAGGATGGCCCGCGGGAGAGGATATCTCCGCCATGTGCCGCCGCCATGTGCTGCCCATGTGCCGCCGGCCGGCGGTGCGGCGCGCAGGCACGCCGGCGCAGAAGACAGGAACGGGAAGGATAGGGTCCGATGGACTTTCTCAAGATGATGACGAAGGCGAAGCAGCTTCAGGAGCGCATGGGCACGCTTCAGGAAGAAGTGGCGGCCATCGAGGTTGAAGGCTCGGCCGGCGCCGGCCTCGTGACCGTGACGCTGACCGGCAAGGGCGTCCTGAAGGCGATCTCCGTCGATCCCTCGCTGCTGAAGCCGGAAGAGAAAGAGATTCTGGAAGACCTGATCCTCGCCGCCCATGCGGAAGCGAAGGCCAAGTCGGAAAATCTGCTGGCCGAACGCACGCAGGCGCTGATGGGCGAGATCGGCCTGCCGCCCGGCATCAAGCTGCCGTTCTGAGCCGCTTTCGGAAAGACGATTGCCAATGCCGCCGCGTGCCGTTGCCGGTCCTGAGATCGAACGCCTGATCCAGCTTCTGGGCAAGCTGCCGGGTCTCGGGCCGCGTTCGGCCCGCCGCGCCGCGCTGGCGCTGGTGAAGCGGCGCGAGAGCCTGATGGAGCCGCTTTCCGCCGCGCTTACCCGCGCGGTGGAAACGGTGCGCGTGTGCTCCGAATGCGGCAATGTCGACAGCCGCGATCCGTGCACCATCTGCACCGATGCCACGCGCGATGCCTCCCTCATCATCGTGGTGGAGGATGTGTCGGACCTGTGGGCGCTGGAGCGGGCGGGCGCGGTCAGCGCGCGCTATCATGTGCTGGGCGGCACGCTTTCGGCGCTGGACGGCATCGGGCCTTCCGACCTCAACATCGAAAGCCTCATCCGCCGCGCGTCCGATCCGGCGGTGAAGGAGGTCATCATTGCCGTCAACGCCACCGTCGACGGCCAGACCACCGCCCATTACCTGACAGAGCAGCTTGCCGCCTGCCATGTTGCCGTCTCGCGCCTTGCCCACGGCGTGCCGGTGGGCGGCGAACTCGATTATCTCGACGAAGGCACGCTCACCGCGGCGATCCGCCAGCGCCGGCCGTTCTGAGCGCCTCCGGCTCCGGGCCGCCGGTGGCCCAGTCGATGAGTTCGGCGGTGTGGACCACCGGCGTGCCGGTGCCCGCGCCGATCTGCACCATGCAGCCGATGTTGCCGGCGGCGATGATATCGGCCTTCGTGCGGGCGATGTTCTTCACCTTGCGGTCCCGCAGCTGGCCCGAAAGATCCGGTTGCAGGATGTTGTAGGTGCCGGCCGAGCCGCAGCAGATGTGGCCTTCCGGCACGTCTTTCACGGTGAAGCCGGCCTTCCTCAGCAGCGCTTTCGGCAGGTCCGTCACCTTCTGCCCGTGCTGCAGCGAGCAGGCGGAGTGATAGGCCACGACCGGGTTCTGCGCCCGCGGGGCCAGTTTCAGCTCCAGGGTGGCGAGATATTCGCTGATGTCCCGCGCCAGTGCCGAGACGGCCGCCGCCTTTTCCGCATAGGCCGGATCGGTGCGCAGCATGAAGCCGTAATCCCTGATCGTGGTGCCGCAGCCGGACGCGGTGATGAGGATGGCATCGAGCGGGCCGGCCTGCATGGCCGCCCACCACGCATCGACATTGGCGCGGGCCAGCGCGAGGCCTTCCGCCTCCCGGCCCATGTGGTGAACGAGCGCACCGCAGCAGCCCTCGCCCGGCGCCGGCACGACTTCCACCCCGTGGCGGGCCAGCACGCGGCGCGCGGCGGCATTGATGCCGGGCGCCAGCACCGGCTGGGCGCAGCCTTCCAGAAGAGCGACACGGGCAACGGGGGCGATGCCGGCAACGGGAGCCCCGTGCGGCCGGGCCGTCTCAGCGGCCGCAGCCGGCCGCGGCCGGGCGGAGAGCGCCAGCATGGCGGCCAGCGGCGCGCCGACCTGCGGCAGGCGGGCGATGAGCGGGGCGAATGGCCGCGCCAGCCGCGCCGCGCCGAGTGCAAGACGGAAGCGCGCCGGATAGGGCAGCGTCTGTGCCAGCAGCGTGCGCAGCAGCCGCTGCGGCCACGGCCGCTTCCACGTTGCCTCGATATGGGCGCGGGCATGGTCGACGAGGTGCATGTAATGCACGCCGGAGGGACAGGTCGTCATGCACGACAGGCAGGAAAGGCAGCGGTCGACATGCTTCACCACGTCCGCGCTGGCCGGGCGGCCCGATTCCAGCATGTCCTTGATCATGTAGATGCGGCCGCGCGGCGAATCGAGTTCGTCGCCGAGCAGCAGGTAGGTGGGACAGGTGGCGGTGCAGAAACCGCAGTGGACGCAGGCGCGCAGGATTTTCTCCGATGCCGCCATGTGCGGATCGGCAAGCCGGGCGGGGCTGAAACTGGTCTGCATGGGAACGGCCTCGCCGCTTACGCCTCGGGATACATCCGCCCGGGGTTGAGCACCCCGGCGGGATCGAAACACGCCTTCAGACCGGCGGTGATCTGCATCAGCGCCGGGTCCGGGGGACGGAACACCGGCACACGCGCGCGGATCGCCTCGCTGGCCCTGACCAGCGTGGCGTGTCCGCCGGCGGCCGCGGCTGCGCCGTGGATGGCGCCTGCCCCGACATCGGCACCCTCCGGCACCGCAAGCCAGACGAGGCTGCCGCCCCAGTCCATGAACCACACCGGCGACAGCGGCACGAGCGCGCGCAGCGCCGCGACGGCTTTGGCCGCCGGCAGCGAGAGCCGCCACACCGCATCCCCGCCGTGGGCGCCGCCGGCCGCAAACGGCCGGCAGTCGCGGATGGCGCACCACAGCGCCGCCGTCTCCGGTCCTTCGGCGATGTCGGGGGTGCCGCGGGCGGCAAACAGCCGGGTGAGTTCCGCGGCGCGGTGATCGAGCGAGAAGCCGAAGCCCTCGATGCGCAGGCAGGTCTTTGCCCGTCCGCCGGCGACCGGACCCGGCAGGTGGGCGGCGGCATCCACGGCATAGGGCGAGCCGAGGGCCGCTGTCATCAGGGCAAGGGCGGCGTCCTCGCCGAGGCCGTGCCAGACGAGGGTGCGGCTGGCTTCCGCCCGCGGCAGCACCTTGAAGGTCACCTCGGTCAGAAAGCCGAGGGTGCCGAGGGCCCCGGCAGAGAGCTTGACGAGATCGAGCCCGGTGACGTTCTTCATCACCCGCCCGCCGGATTTGATGGCCTCGCCGCGGCCGTTGACGAAGCGCACGCCGATGAGGTGATCGCGCGCGGCCCCGGCC
This sequence comes from Pseudoxanthobacter sp., assembly GCF_036822375.1. Taxonomy (NCBI): domain Bacteria; kingdom Pseudomonadati; phylum Pseudomonadota; class Alphaproteobacteria; order Hyphomicrobiales; family Segnochrobactraceae; genus Pseudoxanthobacter; species Pseudoxanthobacter sp. The sequence goes on from NZ_DAISHT010000022.1 coordinate 23,084, forward strand.
GAGACGCGCCGCGGGCCGGAGACGTTGGCCGCCGCCACGGCGCCGATGGTGGGTTCGCCCGCCGTGCCGAACAGCAGGCGATGGTCCATCGGCTCGAACGGCAGCATCAGCCCGTGGCCCGCAAGGGTTTCCTCCACGAGGCGCAGCGGCGTGCCGGCGCGCGCGCCGATGACGAGTTCGGCCGGCTCCATCAGCGTCAGCCCGGTGAGGGCGGCGGAGGACAGCACCGCCCCGGCGGCAACCGGCCGGCCGGGACCGGGGCGGGTGCCGCCGCCCTGCAGGCGCAGGCGCCGGCCGCTGCGCGCGGCATCGGCAATGAGGCGGCCGGCTTCGGCCTCATCCGCCGGCTGTTCGGTCGGGATCATGGTCTGTCTCTCCGGCGGAGGGGATCAGGCCGGGCGGCCTTCGAGCGGAAACACCTTGGCCGGATTCAGCAGCCATTTCTCATCGAACACCGCGCGGGCGCGCATCTGCTGATCGAGATCGGCGATGCTGAACTGCACCCCCATCAGGTCGCGCTTCTCGATGCCGACGCCATGTTCGCCGGTGAGGCAGCCGCCCACCTCCACGCACAGCCGCAGGATGTCGTTGCCGGCCATCTCTGCCTTTTCCTGCTCGGCCGGGTCGTTGCAGTTGAACAGGATCAGCGGATGCAGGTTGCCGTCGCCGGCATGGAACACGTTGGCGACGCGCAAGCCGTAGGAGGCGACGATGGCATCCATCCGCGTCAGCACCTCCGGCAGCCGCCCGGTCGGGATGGTGCCATCCATGCAGATATAATCGGCCACCCGTCCGGTGGCGCCGAAGGCGGATTTGCGGCCCTTCCAGATGGCCGCCGTTTCCATCGCCGATTTCGATTCGCGGATGGTCTGCACGCCGTGCGCGCGGGCAATGGCGGTGATGCGGGCGAGCATCGCATCCATTTCGGCGTCCGAGCCCTCCACCTCGATGATGAGCAGCGCGCCGGCATCGAGCGGGTAGCCGGCGTGGGCGAAGGCCTCGCAGATGGCGATGGCCTGCCGGTCCATGAATTCCATGGCCACCGGAATGATGCCGGCGCCGATGATGGCGGCCACGCAGGCCCCGGCGGCCTCGCTGGTGGCAAAGCCGAACAGCACCGGCCGCGCCCCTTCCGGCACCGGCAGGATGCGCAGCGTCGCCTCGGTGACGATGCCGAGCTGGCCTTCCGAGCCGGTGACGAGGCCGAGCAGGTCGAGCCCGGCGGCATCCATCGCCGCACCGCCGATCTGCGTCACGGTGCCGTCGGCCAGCACCAGCGTCACCCCCAGCACGTTGTTGGTGGTGACGCCGTATCTGAGGCAGTGGGCCCCGCCGGAATTCATGGCGATGTTGCCGGCGATGGTGCAGGCGAGCTGGGAGGAGGGGTCCGGGGCATAGAAGAAGCCCTCGGGCCCGACCGCGGCGGTGACGGCCAGGTTGGTGATGCCGGCCTCCACCCGCAGGGTGCGGCTGGCGAAATCGGCCTCCAGCACCCGCGTCATCTTGGCGATGCCGAGCACGATGGCGTCTTCCTGCGGAATGGCGCCGCCGGCAAGCGAGGTGCCGGCCCCGCGCGGCACCACCTTCACGCCCTCGCGGTGGCAGAACGCCATCACCGCACTCACCTCCTGCGTGGAGCGCGGCAGCACGACGGCCAGCGGTATGCGGCGATAGGCGGCGAGGGCGTCGGTCTCGAAGGCGCGGCGCTCTGTCTCGCTGGTGATCAGGCAATCCGGCGGCACGAGCGCGGCAAGGCCGGCGACGATGGCATCGCGCCGGGCCAGAATGCCGGCATCCGGCAGGGGAAAGGCGATGGCGCTCATGAGGTTTCCTCCCGGCGGCCGGGTATCCCGTTTTTGCCGCGGGGTTCTGTCTCATGCAGAATTAGGTCTGTCCCGCCGGCCGGAAGGCAGCATGATCGCTCTGCCGCCGGCAGGCCAGTGCCTTTTGCGGCACGACACTTTTGCCGCGCCGGCGGCAATCGCTCCCGCCCGCCGGCCGCCGCGCTAAGGGGCTCCGAACCCTCCGCAGCAAAGCGGACTGACAGCCGGTCTCGGCTCCTGCCGCCGGAGAAGGACGGGAGGGAATTGCGGGCCCCTTTTGTCTCGGCCGGATTTGCGACGACCGGCGAGGCGGCAACAGGCCGTTCAGGGCTGCGGACGCAGGGTCCGGCCGTCGTCTCCGAACAGGTGCAGACGGGCGGCATCGGCGGTCAGCCGCAGCCGGTCGCCGCGGGCCACGGCCGCCTGTCCGGGCAGCTTGGCAATCAGCGGGCAGTCGGGATCGCCGCTGTCGAGATAGACGAGCTGCACCTCGCCGAGCTGTTCGACGAGATCGACGCGGGCTTCAAACAGATAATCGTCGCTGTCGGTGGCGCGCAGATCCTCCGGGCGCACGCCGAAACTGATTGCGGCGCCCTGCGCACTGGCGGGGGTGGCGAGCGGCACCGCCACGGCTTTTCCGGCGGCCGGGCGCACAACGGTCTCGGCACCGGCGGTTTCGATGCGGGCCGGCACGATATTCATCGCCGGCGAGCCGATGAAGCGGGCGACGAACAGATTGGCCGGTGCGCGGTAAAGATCGACCGGCGCGCCGACCTGTTCAATGCGGCCGTCTTTCAGCACCACGATGCGGTCGGCCAGCGTCATCGCCTCCACCTGATCGTGGGTCACGTAGATCATGGTAGTCTGCGGCATCGAGGCCTTGAGGCGGGCGATCTCGATGCGGGTGGCCACCCGCAGCGCGGCATCGAGATTGGACAGCGGCTCGTCGAACAGGAACACCTTGGGATTGCGCACGATGGCCCGGCCGATCGCCACCCGCTGGCGCTGGCCGCCGGACAGCGCCTTGGGCACCCGGCCGAGATAGGGCGTGAGCTGCAGGATTTCGGCGGCCTGCCGCACCCGGCGGTCGATCTCGGCGCGGCTTTCGCCGGCAATCTTCATGCCGAACGCCATGTTGTCGAACACCGTCATATGCGGATAAAGCGCATAAGACTGGAACACCATGGCAATGCCGCGCCGTGAGGGCGGCACATCGTTCATCAGTTCGCCGTCGATGCGCAGTTCGCCGGAACTGATTTCTTCCAGTCCGGCAATGGAGCGCAGCAGCGTGGACTTGCCGCAGCCCGACGGGCCGACGAACACGATGAATTCGCCGGATTTGATCTCCAGATCGATACCGTGAAGAATCTGCAGGCCGCCATAGGATTTCATGACGTGCTTCAGGGTCAGATCGGCCATAGTGAATCGTCCGGCTTGGCAGGAGGTCGGGCGGCACGGCGGGCAGGCCGGGCCTCGGAAATCGGCGGCGCGGGCGGGCTCAGTGCTCGCTGGCGCCGGGCATCAGCTTCAGGATCAGGCGGGTCAGGGTATCCGGCGGAAGATTGCGGATTTCCGCCTCGTTCTTGCGCTTCACCGCCGCGCGCACCAGCCGGGCACCGAGATAGCGCACCGGCTCCGGCGGCAGGCTCTGGCGCCGTTTCAGCCCGACAAGGGCGCTGTCGCTCCAGCGGTCCTTCCGGCCCAGCACCAGACTGGCCAGAATGCGCCCGGCAATCGGCGTCTGGGCAATGCCGGTGCCGTTGAAGCCCATGCCGAAGAAGATGTTCGGATGACCGGAGAGACGGTCGAACACCGGTATGTGCGAGGGCAGGCAGTCGATCGGCCCCGACCAGTCATATTCCACCGGCACGCCGCGCAACTGCGGATAGACACGGTGCATCTCGCGCCGGTTGTGGTGGCCGTGCTCGGGACTGCGGTTGAAATCCGCCCCGAACGCGCCGCGAAAGGCGACCCGCCCGCTGCCGCGGCCGAACACCACCCGCCCGGCGGGGGTGCGCTGATAATAGAGCACCTGACTCTGCGCATCGCAGATCGAGGCGCCGTCGCGCCAGCCGATGTTGTCGAGCAGCTCCGGCACCGCGGCGGTGGCGATCACCTGACTGTCGACCACATAGAGATGGCGGCGCAGTTCCGGCAGCGCCGACAGCCACGCATTGGCCGCCAGCACCACCTTGTCCGCCTTCACCGCGCCGTGCGCGGTGCGCACGGTGGCCGGCTGGCCGGGGACGATTTCGCGGACGGGGCTGTTTTCGTGGATGACGATGCCGCGGGCGAGCGCCAGTGTCCGCAGCCCCGCCGCCAGTTTGGCCGGCTGCACCGTGCCGGCGCGCGGCTCCATCACGCCCATATAGGAGGCGGACGAGCCGGTCTTGCGCAGGATGTCAGCGGCACCAAGGCGGCGGAAGCGGTCTTCGCCGGCGGCCTCGGTCATGGCCACGGCCGCGGCCCACGCGCCTTCCTGAGCGATGGAGCTTGCCGTCCACAGCCAGCCGTCGAGGCGCAGGTCCATGTCGATGGTGCCGCTGCGCTGCAGGTCTTCCAGTTCGGAAATGGCATCGGCGCTGTCGCGGCAAAGCTGCAGGGCCTCGTCGCGGCCGGCGACGGCGGCCAGCAGGTCGAACTCCGCAAACCAGGTGTGGACCTGCCCGCCGTTGCGCCCGGAGGCGCCGGAGCCGCACAGATCGGCTTCCAGAACCATGATCTTCAGATCCGGTGCCTGTTCGCGCAGACGCAGTGCGGTCCAAAGCCCGGTATAGCCGCCGCCGATAATGACCACATCGGCCGTGGTGCCGCCGCGCAGCGGCTCGCTGGCGGGCCGGATCGCGATGTCCTGCAGCCAGAACGAACGTTCGGCCGGGGCGGCGGCAACCGGTTGCCGCAGGTGAAGAGACGCCATGATCAGCCTCCGTTTTTCACGCCGGGCGCGGGCTCGCCGGCAATGACGGCGGCATATTTGACCGGCAGCCAGTCCGGTATCGGATGAGAGGGTTGCGGGAAGCCGCCGAGATGGGTGCAGGTCTGCGCGGCTGCGGCGCTGGCCCGGGCGAGCGCATCGCCGGCGGGCAGATGCTGGCAGCAGAAGGCGGTGATGAAGGTGGCGATAAAGCTGTCGCCGGCGCCGCAGGTATCCACCACCTCAACCTGCGTGGCAGGGGCGAAGGCATGCACGCGGCCATCGTCGAAATAGGCGCCGCGGCGCCCGCAGGTCAGCACCACCGTGCCGGCGCCGGCCCTTCGCAGGGCGGCGATCAGCGAGGCGACCGGCTCGCCGGGGGCCGAGGGGCCGGAGGCAAACACCATCGGTACCCCGGCGAGCGGCAGGGCGAACGGGGCGGTGGAAAGATCGACGCTGAACGGTACGCGGTCGGCCACCAGCCGGCGCACCAGTTCCGGGCTGGCATTGGTGCCGAGATGCACCCAGTCGGCGGCGGCGGCGGCGGCATAACGCTCCGGCGACGGCATATAGTGGGTGCCGACCCCGAACGCCTCCAGCAGAAAATGACGGTCGCCGGCACGGTCGCTCAGCAGCGTCACCGCGGTTTCGCCGCTGCGGCGTTCCACATCGGCCGGGTCGAGGCCGGTGGCGGCCACCGCCTCGCACACCAGATCGCCTTCCGGGTCGGCGCCGACGGCGCCGAAATAGCGCGCCGTCCAGCCATTGCGCTGCCACTGGACGGCAACGTTCAGCGCATTGCCGCCGACCGTGACCTGATTGCGGGTGAGATACGCGTCGAGACAATTGTCACCGACCGCGACAAGCCTGGGCGCATTCATCGCGGGTCTGCCACTGCTGTCCGGTTGAGATAGGGTTCGAGGCCGGCCAGACAGCGTGTCCACGCTGCGGCCGGGTCGAGGGCATAGGAGCCGTTGCCGAACGGCTCGAAGGTGAGGCGGCCGGCATAGCCGGCGGCGGCCAGCTCGCTCACATAGCGGCCGAGCGGCAGGGTGCCGTCGCCCCACACCAGATGGCCGGCGGGCGTGCCGTCGACCAGCTGGACATGGGCCAGCCGCGGGCCGAACAGCGCCAGATAATCCGCCACCGTGTCGCCGGCGGTGGCCATGCCGACGCTGTCGAGCACGACATCCATGGTGTCGGCGCCGACATCGGCCAGCATCCGCTTCAGGCCGCGGGCATCGGTGACGATGTTGGTTTCCACCCGCTGCAGCGGCTCCAGCAGGCAGCGCACGCCGGCGGCGGCCGCGTGACCGGCAATGGTGCGCAGCGCTTCGGCCGAGCGCTCCCATGCCGCCTGCGGGTCTTCGTCCTCAAAGCCGCGGCCGGGGGTGAGAAACAGATAGCGGGCGCCGAGGCGGGCGGCGATATCGGCCGCCAGCCGGAACCGGTCGATGCTGTCGCGCCGCCACTGCGCATCGCCGGAGGCGATATTGACCGGATAGAGCACCTGTTCCGGCGTGAAGCACCATACCGAAAGGCCGGTGTCGGCCAGCACCTGTTCCACCGCTGCAATGCGCGCACTCGTGGCGTGGAACAGATCGAGATGGGGCGCGATGCCCCACAGCTCGATTTCCGAGACGCCGAACGAACGGATGATGCGCGCGGCATGGGCGAAAGGCAGGTGCTGGAAGCTGAAATTGGCGCCGATGAGCTGGCGGGCATCCAGTTTCGGGGCGGTCGGAACCGGCGAAGTCATTTGCCCATACCCTCCGAAAGACCACGGATGAAATAACGCTGGGCCGCAAAGAACACGGCCACGATGGGCAGTGCCGAAATCGTCATGGCAGCGAACACGACGGCATAATTGGTGCCGTGACGGGCCATGATGGAGGTCAGACCGACCGGCAGGGTCTGCAGATCGGTGCCGCTGGTGAAGATCATCGCGAACAGATATTCGTTCCACGCGAACAGAACATGCAGGATGACGCAGGAAATGATGATCGGCCGGCACAGGGGCAGGGTGATCCGCCAGAAGATCTGGTTCTCGCTGGCGCCGTCCATGGTCGCCGCCTCGTCCAGATCGCGCGGCAGGTCCAGCATGTAGGCGCGGATCAGGAAGGTGGTGAAGGGAATGCGGAAGGCGGTGT
>NZ_DAISHT010000023.1:0-5913 GCF_036822375.1 Pseudoxanthobacter sp.
ATCTGGAGCGCATCGCCGGCCGCTTCCCCCATGCGCTGTGGCGCAACGGGGCCGAGACCCGCGAGATCGTGGTGTGGTGCTCCAACGATTATCTCGGCATGGGCCAGCACCCCGCGGTGATCGGCGCGCTGAAGGACGCCGCCGACCGTATGGGCGCCGGTGCCGGCGGCACGCGCAACATTTCCGGCACCAACCATCCGCTGGTGGAGCTGGAGGCCGAGCTTGCCGACCTGCACCACAAGGAAGCCGCCCTCACCTTCACCTCGGGCTTCGTTTCCAACGAGGCGGCGATTTCCACCATCGCCCGCCTGCTGCCGAACTGCCTCATCCTGTCGGACCAGCTCAACCACGCCTCGATGATTGCGGGCATCCGCAATTCCGGCGCGGCCAAGCAGGTGTGGCGCCACAACGATCTTGACCATCTGGAAAGCCTGCTCAAGGCGGCCGGGCGCGACCGCGCCAAGCTGATCGCCTTCGAGTCCGTCTATTCGATGGATGGCGACGTGGCCCCCATCGGCGCCATTGCCGAGCTCGCCCGGCGCTACAACGCTCTGACCTATCTGGACGAGGTCCATGCGGTCGGCATGTACGGCGCGCGCGGCGGCGGCATTGCCGAGCGTGACGGCGTGATGGACCAGATCGACGTTATCGAGGGCACGCTCGCCAAGGGCTTCGGCGTGCTCGGCGGCTATATCACCGGCACGAAGACGCTGGTCGATGCGGTGCGCTCCTATGCGCCGGGCTTCATCTTCACCACCGCCCTGCCGCCGGCGCTGGCGGCGGCGGCGACCGCCTCCATCCGCCACCTCAAGGCCTCGTCGACGGAGCGGCGCGGCCAGCAGCGTCAGGCGCACCGCACCAAGGAAGTGCTGGCCGCCGCCGGCCTGCCGGTGATGCAGACCGAAACGCACATCGTGCCGGTGCTGGTGGGCGACCCGGAACAGTGCAAGGCCGCCAGCGACCGCCTGCTGGAGGTGCACGGCATCTACATCCAGCCGATCAACTATCCGACCGTGCCGCGCGGCACCGAGCGGCTGCGCATCACGCCGACGCCGTTCCACAAGGATGAATATATCGAGCAGCTCACCGTGGCGCTGCTGGAGGTGTGGCAGACGCTGGGCCTGTCGCGCGAGCGGCCGGCGCGCTACGACGAATATCTGTCGCACCCGACCTACGCCATCTTCCAGGCGGCCGGCGGCTGAGAGCGCCAAAGGCCCGGCTCACATGAGGAGGGCCCGGCTCACATAAGCCCCGGCTCCGCGTGAGGCCCGGCTCGCCTGAGATATCCCGTTTGCGAAAGGCCGCGGATGCATCGTCCGCGGCCTTTTTCGTGCGCAGCCTTTTTCGTCCGGCACCGGTTTCGTCCGGCATCAAGTTTCGTGCGGCACCGGCGCGGCGGCTTCCGGGGCGCGGCCTCAGTCCTCCGGCGTCGTCCGCGGAATGCCGAGCAGGCGCACCGCGGCCGGCAGCACCAGCAGAATGCCGAGGAAGCGGGCGAGCTGGTGGGTGGCGACGAACGCCGGATCGGTGTGCAGGATGACGGCGATCGCCACCATCGCATCCAGCCCGCCCGGCGCAAACGCCAGCAGCGCCTGCGGCAGCCGCGCGGAGGTGAGCGAGACGGCGGCCAGCGCACCGCCCAGCGACACCGCGAGCCCGGCGAGCAGGGCCAGCGCCGAAACCGCCGCCGTGGCGGCCAGTTCGCCGGGGCCGATGCCGCTCATGCGGCTGCCGGCAAGGGCGCCGAGGCAGACGAAGGCCGGCCCCGCCAGCCAAAGCGGCAGCGGCAGGGCCGCAACGAGGCCGGCCCCGTGCAGCGCCGCGCTCATCACGAACGCCCCGGTCAGCATGCCGGCCGGCACGCGCAGGCGCTCTGCCATCCAGCCGGCAAGCCCGGAGGCCGCCAGCAGCAGCGCGATGTCGCCGGGCGTCGCATAGGCCTGCGGAAAGGCGGGGTCGGCCGCTGCCATCTCCATGGCCGGGCCGCCCAGCACCAGCGGCAGGATGGCCACCAGCGTCAGCAGCCGGATCGATTGCGAGGTGGCAACCCGGCGGATATCGGCCGGGCTCTGCAGCGCCACCGCCATGACATAGGAAAGCGCGCCGGGAACGCTGGCATAGAAGGCGGTGGCCCGGTCCCAGCCGGCGACACGACGCAGCACGAGATAGCTGCCGGCGACGATGCCGGCCACCACCGGCACCAGCAGCGCCAGCGACAGCGGCCATTCGGCGGTGCGCCCGAGGGTCGAAGGCTCGATGCCGGTTGCCATGCTGACGCCGAGCACCAGAAAGACCGGCCGGCGCAGGCCGGCGGGCAGGCGCGTTTTCACCCCCGCCAGCGTGGCCAGCGCAACGGCGATGGCCGCGCCGCCGAGCCAGGCGGCCGGCATGTCGAGACGGTCGAAGACGAGCCCGCCCGCCGCCGCGATCAGCAGCGTCAGCGCGCCGCTGCGCATCTGCGGCGCCTTCAGGGCGGCAGCGAGGCGGCGCCTCACGAGGCGGCCTTGCCCTGCTGCCCGGCCCCTTCTGCGCCCGGCTCCGGCCTCGGCACGGCCTTCAGCGCCGCGATCAGGCGGTGCAGCGTCTCAATGGTGGAGCGGTCGGCGACGCCATCCACCTTCTCCGGCCGGAAATGGCGCTGGAAGGCGGTGACGACGATCTCGGTGCGGGCATCGAACACGCCGGTGACGCCGATCTCGTAGCCATAGAGCGCCAGCAGGCTCTGCAGGGCGCCAACCGGCGGCCCCTCGTCGCCGCGGGCAAAGCGCACGCCCTCGCTGACCGGGGCGGGCGCAACCCAGTGGCCGATGCCGGCCGCGGCAAGGTCCGCCCAGGGGAAAAGCTCGCCGGGATCCTGCTTGCGGTCCGGGGCAACATCGGAGTGGCCGAGCACCCGGTCGGGCGCGATCCGGCGGCGGCGCACGATATCGGCGCACAGTGCGATCACACTTTCGATCTGCGCCGGCGGAAACGGCCGGTAACCGAACGCGTGGCCGGGATTGACGATCTCGATGCCGATCGCGGCATCGTTCAGGTTGTGCTCGCCGCGCCAGCACGAAACCCCGGCATGGCTGGCGCGCAGCGGCTCTGCCACCATGCGCACCACGTCGCCGTTCTCCTCCACCACATAGTGGCAGGAAACCTCGGCAGCACGGTCGCTGAGGCGGGCGATGGCCTCCTCCGCGCTCTTCATGCCGGTGTAATGCAGGATCAGCATATCCGGCTTTCGGCCGCCCGGCCGCTCGCGGAAATTGGGCGACGGCACGTCACGGACGCTGAGATCGGCACGGGTCTTCACAAGCCGCGCTCCTGACTGATCTGCGCCCACGCCACGTTGATCGCGGACAGGCGCTCGGTTGCGATGCGGATGAATTCGGGCGGCACGCCGCGGGCGATCATGCGGTCGGGATGGTGCTCGCGCACAAGGCGGCGGTGCTGGCGCTTCAGTTCGTCGTCGGAGGCGTGCGGGCCGATGCCCAGCACCTCATAGGGGTCCTCCGGCCCGCGGCCCGGCGCATAGGTGGCCCGCATGCGCGCAAAGGTCTCGTCGGACAGGCGGAAGATGATCGCCACCTGTGCCAGATAGAACAGTTCCGCCTCGTGGATCACACCGTCGGCGGTCGCCACCAGAAACAGCACATCGAGCACGTTTTCCAGAATCGCCGGGTCCTCGGCAAAGAGGTCGGCGATCCGGCGGGCATAGGCCTCGTAGCCGGCCATGTCCTGCTGTGCCAGACGATAGAGCCGGCGCACGTTCGCCTCTTCGCCCTCCGGCACGGCGAACAGCCGCCAGAAGGCGTTCTCCTCCTCTGCCGTCACGACGCCGTCGGCGCGCGCCATTTTGGCGGAAAGCGCAATGATGGCAATGGTAAAGCCAACCGCGCGCCGGTGCACGCCGTCGCCCAGAAAGGGCGTCAGCAGCCAGTCAACCAGCGAGGCGCCGCCCTGCCCGATAAACTGTCCGATATCCGCGATCCGCTTCCAGACCGGCATGGTCTGTCTCCCTCCCGGCCCGCCGGCCCGCGCCCGTGCACTCCGGTGTCGTGTTCTAGAGCAAAACCGGCGGCGCGGAAGCGCCGAAAACCGCGCAGCCTGCGGTTTTGCCCGTCAGGGCGCCGTCTGGACGAAGCGCAGCGTCACCTTGCCGGTCTCCGAGCGCATCTCCACGGCGCCATCCTGCGCCCGCGAGATGGTGTGAGCGGTGCCGATGGCGCGCATCATGGCCGTCTCGCGCTCCATCTTCGCCGGCTCGCACGCCATCCGCGTGGCGCGGATCGGGCCGATGGCCACCGGCTGGGTGTCGCCGGCCGGCGGCTCGAAACGATAGGGCGCCGAGAAGCGGTTGCAGCCGGCAAAGCCCGAAAGCTGATCGCCGCGGAACGCCAGCGTCAGCCCGTCGGCGGCGGCAACCGGCCGGCCGTCGAGCGCCGTCACCTGCCAACTGCCGTCCAGCCCGCCGCCGCCGGCCCGGGCCGGGGCCGCCATGGCGCAGGCGAGCAGCAGAAGCACGACACCCTGCACGGGCCGGCGATGACCAAAACGGGACGACATGGCGGCAGCTCCGGAAATGCGGTCGGGACGGGCCGCGACAGCGAATCGCGACCCGGTTGCGAGCCGGTCTTGTGCCGCCGGAATCGGGCAGAAATTGCAGGGCTGCCGCGCTCCGGGCGCAGACCCGGCGATTTTGCTCTTGCGCGCATCGCGCTTCGGGTGCCTTGAAGGCGCCCGGAAAGCCGGCCCGGCTCAGGGCGGGCCGCCCGTTGCTGCAACCCGATCCGGTCGTGCCATGCCGAAATCCGTCCGCCCTTCCCGCCCCGGGCCCGCCGCCGCCCTCGCACTCGCCCTGCTGCTGCCGGGCACCGCCTTTGCGCAGGAGGCGACACCGGCCCGGCAGTGCTGGAGCGCGGACCAGCTCGCCCTGAAGCCCGGCGAGCGCACCCCGCGCAAGGCCACCGCGGCCGAACGGGTAACGCCGCCGGCCAGCGCCGCCGCCGGCACGCCGGTAACCGGCGCACTGGCCGGCGTGGTGCGGCGGGTGGAGCTGCCGGCCGGCGTGCGCCTCGTCGCCCTCACCTTCGACCTGTGCGAAACACCCGGCCAGATCGCCGGCTATGACGGGCCGATCTTCGACACGCTGCGCCGCGAGGGCGCCGCCGCCACCTTCTTTGCCGGCGGCAAGTGGCTGGCGACCCACCCCGCGCGCGCCGCGCAGATCGCCGCCGACCCGCGCTTCGAGATTGCCGGCCATTCGTGGGACCATGCGAATATGCACGATGCCACCCCGGCGCAGGTGGATCAGGAGGTGCTGACCACGCGGGCCGGCATCACCGCGGCGCGGGCCAGCGCCGTGGCGCAATGCCCGGCGGCCCGCCCGGTGGAGCGGCTCAACCTGTTCCGCTTTCCCTTCGGCTCGTGCTCGGCCGGATCGCTGGCCGCCGCCAACGCCGCCGGCGAGGTGGTGATCCAGTGGGATGTCGTCTCCGGCGACCCGGCCAACATTCCCGCCGCCGCCATCGTCGACAACGTGATGCGGCAGGTGCGGCCGGGCTCCATCATCGTCATGCACGGCAACGGCAACGGCAAGCACACGCGCGAGGCGCTGCCGGCGATCATCGCCCGCCTGAAGGCCGCCGGCTATGGCTTTGCCACCGTCAGCGAACTGCTGGCCGCGGGCCGGCCGGTGACGGTTTCCAGCTGCTATATCGACCGGCCCGGCGACACCGCACGCTATGACGAGGCCGCCCGCCGGCGCGCCGCCGAAAAGGCCGCGGCCCGCGCCGCTGCACCGGCCGCCCCGGCAACACCGGCCGCCCCGGCCGGTGCCGCACCCGTCACCCGCTGACGCCCGCCGGCCCTGACGCCCGCCCGCCGGCGGGCGGACGGCGCCCCGTCAGCGCCCGGTTGCCGCAGGGC
>NZ_DAISHT010000023.1:6013-12749 GCF_036822375.1 Pseudoxanthobacter sp.
GCGCCGGAACGCCCGGTCGTGGCGGGCGAGGTCGAGGTGCAGATGGTCGGTGTGGGCGGCATCGCCGTCCGGCCCGATCACGGTGCGGAACAGCGTGCAGGCGGAGCGCTGGGCATAGCGCAGGAACTGCTGTTCGTCGGGCGAGCCGCCCCGCCAGTCCCGGCGCACCGAGATGAACCGCCCGTCGGACAGCACGAAACCGGAAATATCGATGGCATTGCCGAAGCCGTGTTCGGAGAGCGCGCCCTGCCGCGCGGAGTTGACGCCGCGGCAGTTGTAGCCGCCGAAGGTGCGGATCTGCACCACCTCGGCGCCGAACAGCGAGCGGGCGGCCGGCTGCAGATAATAATAGGACCAGCGCTCCAGCGCCGCCACCATGCTGCAGCCCACCACCACCGGCTGGCTGAGCGCCACCCGCCCGCCGCTGAGGCGGATGACCTGATAGGGATTGTCCAGCCCGCAGATAGACGGACCGCCGATGGCCTGCATCGGCCGCACCCACACGGTCGGCCTGACCGCCCCGGAGACGACGCACTGCCGGTCGGCCGCCCCGCGCCACGCCGCCCGCTGGCCGCCGGTGCCGGCACAGCCCGCAAGGCCGGCGGCCACGACCAGCAGCAACATCAGGGAAAGAAACGGTTTTGCTCGCATGGGCCGCAGTCTGGCGCGCAAGGCCCGAATCCCGCGTTAATGCGCGCCGCGCCGCCGTCGCGGATCGTCATGCCACAAAGGGCGCCGCGGTGCGGACGCCGTTTGCGCGGGTGCATCCGGCAGGGGAAAATCTATTCAGGCCATCGACTTTATCGGATCGCATCCCTATAAATCGCTTCGCCTTTCGTCGAAGGCGCGTTAATATGTTCTTAACCAATAAAGAACAAAGGGAGACAGTGCCATGACGACCACCGATCGTGCTCATGCCGTGCTGATCATCCTGGCGGCCTACCTGTTCCTCGGCGCCATCGTCGTCGGACTGGTCTGAGGAGCCCGCCTGCGCCGGCAGCCTCGCCGGTGCTGAACCATCCCCTGCCGGCCGGATCCCGCCGGCCGGGTTGTGTGTGCCGGAACGACCCGGCGGTTCTGCCCGCCCTTAAACCTGCCCGCCATTAAGCCTGGCTGTCCGCAATCTGGCTGTCCGCACCCCGGCCTGCGGCTGCAAGTTGTGCGAACGGCCGGCCGCGGGGGGCGGCAGCAGCCGGAAGCCCCTGTCCCGCGCCCCTGTCCCGCCTGCTCTGTCTGTCTGTCTGTCCCCGTCGCGCCGGCCCGTTCTGCCCGCGCGTCGCCTTCCGCTGTCCGGCCGTCTTCAGGACTGCCGTTCGGGGATGCGCACCACCAGACCGTCGAGTTCCGGCGTCACGCGGATCTGGCAGGAGAGGCGCGAGTTCGGCTTCACGTCGAAGGCGAAATCCAGCATGTCCTCTTCCATCGGCTCGGCCGGGCCGACAGCCTCGGCCCATGCCGGGTCCACATAGACATGGCAGGTGGCGCAGGCGCACGCCCCGCCGCACTCGGCATCGATGCCGGGCACGTCGTTGCGCACGGCGTTCTCCATCACGGTCGAACCGGGGGCGGCCTCCACCTCATAGGGCTTGCCGTCATGGGTGATGTAGGTGATGCGCGCCATGCGGGATCTCGATCCGATGCGGGACAGGGGAGAAAGAGCCGGCGCGGCGTGTCCCTGCGGCGCGCGCCCGATCTGGAATAATGCAAATCGCCGGCCGGTCAAAGCGCGCCGGCGCGGCGAATCGGCCGCAGCCGTTAACCCTGCCATACGGAAGCCTGACAAGGGTGTTTCGCTGCCGGTAAGGTTTTATTAACATCTTTGGCAGTGGCCGGCGGGTCCGGCCCCGCCGCCACAGCGGCCGCAACGGCCCGCCGCAGGCGGCGGGGAACCGGGGCGGCCGTCGGAACGCGATGTAAACCTTCGTGCGTTAGGGTGAACAGGCTCGTATGCCGTCCGCATTTCCGGCAGGCAGCGGCAGGACCGGCCGATTTCAGGCTAACCGGCTGAAATGGCAGTCCTTTCGCTGACGCAGGAAAACGCGGGAATCACGCGCGCAAGGTTTTCACGTCGGACGCGAGACGAAAGAGGAACCCATGGCGACCCAGACCCCGTTGGCGACCCAGAGCGCCCGTCCTGCGTCTGCCGGCGAAGGAACCGACCCGTCCGCCCCGCACGCCGCTGCCTCCCCTGCCCCGGCCGACGAGACCGAGGCCGTTCTCAACGCCGTCGAAGAAGCGCTGTCGTTTGACCTGCCCGCGTCCGACGCGGCAACGAAGGAGGCACTGGCTTCCGACATGAGCACCAACGAAACCGCCAGCCGCGCCCCCCGCCCCGGCACCCCCGGCGAGGACGATGCCGACCCGGCAACCGGCCAGAAGCGCCCGCGCCGGGCCCGCCCGCGCCCGGCGGCCAACGACGACCGCGCCGGCGCCGCGGCCACCCCGCTCGACAGCGTGCGGATGGCGACCTCGCGGCTCGGCTACGGCATCGCGCTCATCGCCTCGGCGGCATGGTCCGGGCTCACGTTCTATGTCGGCGCGCGCTCCGGGTTCGGTCCGTTCGGGGCCGAAACCGTGGCCCGCCCGGAAACGCTCATGCTGGTGGCCACCGCGGTGGTGCCCTCGGCGGCCTTCGTCGGGCTTGCCGCCCTCGCCTCGCGTGCCCGCGAACTGCGCTCGGCCGCCCAGGCCATGACGGTTGCCGCCGACCGCCTGACCCGCCCCGGTGACCAGATGACGGAATCCGTCGTCTCCGTCGGCCACGCCATCCGCCGCGAGGTTGCGGCCATGGGCGACGGCGTGGAGCGCGCGCTGGCCCGCGCCAGCGAGCTTGAAACGCTGATCCACAAGGAAGTGTCGGCGCTGGAACGCACCTTCGGCGACAACGAGGTGAAGGTGCGCAGCCTCTTGGCCGAACTGGCGGCCGAGCGCGATGCCATCACCAACAATGCCGAGCGCCTGCGGGCGGCGATCTCCGGTGCCCACCGCGGCTTCTCGGAGGATCTGAAGTCGACCTCCGGCAAACTCGCCGACGAAATCGACGCCGCCACCGCGCGCCTGACCAAGGCGGTGGACGACAAGACCATCGCGCTCGCCACCAAGCTCGGCATGACCACCGATCAGGCGGTGACCAGCATCACCGGGCGCGGCGAGGCGCTGGTGGAGCGCCTGCGCGGCGAAAGCGTGGCGCTGGCCGCCGCCATCGACACGTCGGGCGAAACGCTGAGCAGCACCATCACCAGCCGCGGCACCGAGGTGCGCGACACGCTGACCGCGCTGTCCGGCACCATGGTGAGTGCGCTCGACGAGGTTTCGGCGCGCCTCAACGCCACCATCGAAACCACCGGCCGGCGCATGGTGGATGCGCTGGCAGACCGCTCGACCCGCGTCAACGACCAGCTGACCGCCACCGGACAGGCCGTGATCGAGACGGTCGACGCCCGCACCCGCGAAATCGGAGAAACCCTCTCCGGCAAGGCCGGGGCGATGATCCGCGCGCTCGACGACCATGCGGAAACCGTGACCCGCACCGTGTCCGGCCGTCTGGAGGCCATGGGCACCACGCTGGATTCCGCCGGCGAACGGGCGGCCTCCACGGTCGATGCCGCCGGCGCGCAGGTCTCGCGCGCGCTGGCCGAGCGCATTGCCGCCTTCGAGCGCGGGCTGACCGAAACCGGCGAGCGGCTGGCCGGCACGCTGCACGAGCGCGTCAGCGGGCTTGAAAGCGCCATCACCGCCACCAGCCTTGCCGCGACCGGGGCGATGGAACAGCGCATCCGCGAGCTGGAAGGCGCCATCGACGATTCCGGCCGCTCGGTCACCGAACTGCTGTCGGCGCGCGTCGGCGAGTTCGAGGCCGCCATTGCCCGCATCGGCGACGGCACCGCCGAGGCCGCCCACGGCCATGTGGAAACCATCCGCGCCTCCATTGCCGAGCTGGAACGCGCCATCAGCGCCGCCGGCGATGCCACCGCATCGATGGTGGAAAACCGCACCACCAGCGTGCGCGATGCCTTCGGCAGCGTCATCGCCGCCTTCGAGGCGGCCATTGCCGACCAGACCGCCAGCGCCCGCGTCAGCCTCAAGGGCGAGGGCGAGGCCGTGGTTTCGGCCATTTCCTCGCAAGTGGACCGCATCGGCGACGTGCTGAAGGCCACCGGCGAGAGCATCGTGGTCGACCTCGACCTGCGCGGCGAGGAACTGGCGACCAGCCTCGATTCCACCATCCGCCGCCTCGACGACATCGTTTCCGGCTCCGGCGGCAGCGTGGCCGACCGGCTGGAGGCCACCAGCCAGCGCATCGAACACGCCATTACCGGCGAGGCCGACCGGCTGCAGAAGGCGCTGGACGAGCGCCACGTCGCCTTCTCGGAAATGCTGGAGAACCGCGCCGCCACCTTCCGCGCCACCCTGGACGACACCGCCCACGATGTCGCCAAGGTGCTGACGGTGCAGGAGGAAGGGCTGGCGACCCGGTTTGCCGAAGCGGGCGGCAGCGCCGCCCGGCTCATTGCCGAGGGCGCGGCGCGGCTTTCCGCCGATATCGAGGCCCGCCTTGCCGATCTGCGCAGCCTGATCGACAGCGGCGTGACCGGCACCGACGCCACGCTGAGCGAGCGCATGCGCGCGCTGGAGGCCATGCTCTCCGGTCTGCTGACCCGGGTGGAAGAGACCATCGCCGGGCGCACCGAGGCGCTCGGCGCCACCTTCGAGACCGGCACGGGCACGCTCATCGACAGCCTGGAAACCCGCACCGCCGCCCTCGAAGCCGTGTTCGCCACGCAGGGGCGCACCCTGTCCGATACGCTGGCCGAGCGCACCGGCACACTGGCCGCCACGCTCGATGCCCATGCCGGCGCCCTCAGCGAAGAGACGCAGGCCGGCGCCGCCCGCTTTGCCGACACGGTGGCCGCCAGCAGCGATGCACTGGCCCACAGCCTCGACACCAGCACCAGCGTGCTGGTGGCCGCGCTGGAAAGCCACAGCGGCGTTCTGGAGGCGCGCGCCGCCGCGCTGAACGCGGCCGTGGCCGCCGCCGGCGCCGCATTCTCCGAGCGCATTGCCGCCCGCACCGGCGACGTGACCGAAACCCTGCAGGCGGAGGCCGAAGCGCTGGTCTCGGCCATCGACGCGCGCACCAACGCCTTCGCCGATGCCGTGCTGGCCCGCACCGACGACCTCAGCGCCACCGTGCAGATGCAGACCGGCGTCGTCACCGGCGCGGCGGAACAGCATGTCGCCGCCGTCACCGCCAGCGCCCGCGCGCTGGAAGAGGCGCTGGCCGCCCGTGCCGCCGCCTTCGGCGAGACGGTGGAGACCCGCACCCGCGCCGTCGAGGATGCGACCCGCAGCGGCAGCGAGGCTCTGGCCCGCAGCACCGAAGCGCTCAATGCCGCGGTTGCGGAAAACGCCCGCCGGGTGGCCGAGGCCGTTGCCGCCCAGAGCGGCGAATTCGCCGTCACCGTCTCGCGCGAGACCGGGGCCCTGTCGGCCGCGGTCGCCGGGCATGCGGCGGAACTCTCCGGCGCCGTTGCCGCCGAAATCGCCTATGTCGCCGACATGGTGGCCGCCAACACCGCCGCGCTGGCGGAAACGGTGACCACCCACACCGCCGCCCTGAGCGGGGCGGTGGAAACCGGCGTCGCCGCTGTGGCCGGGGCCGCCGAGGCCGGCAGCGAGCGCGTTGGCGCGGCTGCCGATGCCGCCGCCAGCCGCCTTGCCGATGCCGCCCTGACCCAGACCGGCACGCTGGAAACGCTGGCCGGCACCCGCACGGCCGAACTGACCGCAGCCATGGAGGCCGGCGCCGGCCGCATTGCCGACGCCGTCGGCGAACACGTCGCCGCTCTGCACGCCGCCGTCAGCGAACGCAGCGCCGAGATCGCCGGGGCCATGAAAGCCGGCGCCCGCCAGATCGACGAGGCCGCCGCCATCCACACCGCCATGCTCGGTGCCGCGCTGGCCGCCCATGCTGCCGAGATCGCCGGTGCGGCCGAAGGCGGCGTGGAAGCCGTGCGCGCCGCCGCCGACGCCCACGCCGCCGCCATCGCCGCCGCTCTGGAAGCCGGGGCCAGCCATCTGGCGCTCACGGCCGATGGCAGCAGCAGCGCCCTGAGCGAGGCCCTTGCGGCCCACGCCGTGCGCCTTGCCGATGCCGTGGCGGAGAGCACCCGCACGCTGAACACCGCCGCCGAAACCCAGACCGGCACCCTCAGCGACACCATTGCCAGCGGCGCCGCCCGTCTGGCCGAGGCCGCCACCACCCAGAGCGCCGCCATTCTGGCCGCCGTGGAGGCCGGCGCGACCGCGTTCGGCACGGCCGCATCGCTGCGGACCGGCGAACTGGCCGGCACGGTGGAGACCGAGGCCGGTCGTCTGGCCGGGATCGTCGCCGCCCAGGCCGCCCTGATCACCGGCGCGGCCGATACCGCCGGCGAGCGCATCGGCAGCGTCGCCGCCGGCCAGACCGCCGCCCTTACCGCCACGGTGGAGAGCGAGAGCAGCCGCCTTGCCGGCGTCGTCGCCGCGCAGGCGGCGTTCATCGCCGCAACCGTCGAAAGCAGCAGCGACAGCATCGAGGCAGTCGCCGCCGCCCAGACCGCCGCCCTTACCGCTACGGTGGAGAGCGAGAGCAGTCGCCTTGCCGGCGTCGTCGCCGCGCAGGCGGCGTTCATCGCCGCGACCGTCGAAAGCAGCAGCGACAGCATCGAGGCAGTCGCCGCCGCCCAGACCGCGG
>NZ_DAISHT010000023.1:12849-19047 GCF_036822375.1 Pseudoxanthobacter sp.
ACCGTCGAAAGCAGCAGCGACAGCATCGAGGCAGTCGCCGCCGCCCAGACCGCGGCGCTGGCCGGCGCCATTGAGGCCGAGGCCGGCCGCCTGTCGGCCGTGGCCGATGCCCACACGGCCGTGCTGGCCGACGCCGTTGCGGCCGGGGCGGAAGCCATCGGCACGGCCGCCGCCATCCACGCCGATGCGCTGGCCGCCACCGTGGAAGACCGCACCGCCGCCCTCGCCGCGGCGATCGCCGCCGGGGCCGAGGCCGTCGGCAGCGCGGCAACGACCGGCACCGATGCCCTCTCCGCCGCCGTGGATGCCAGCACCGCCACCCTCGCGCAGGCGATGAGCACCGGCGCGCAGGCGCTGGGCAGCGTGGCCGAGACCCACGCCGGGGCGCTGACGGCCACCGTGGAGAGCGAGAGCAGCCGCCTCGCCGCCGCCGTCGCCGCGCAGACCGATGCCCTGACCGCCGCCATTGCCGGCGGTACCGACAGCCTTGCGGCCACCGCCGCAACCCACACCGACGCCGTCGCCGCCGCCATGGCGGAAACCGCCCGCCGCCTCGGCGAGGCCGCCGGAAGCCACAGCGAAGCCCTTTCCGGCGCCGTGGAAGCCGCCAGCGCCCGGCTGGCCGGAGAAATGGCGGCCGGCACCCGCACGCTCGCCGAAGCCGGCGCTGCCGGCAGCGCCGAGATGGCCGCCGCCGCCGCGGCCGGTGCCGGCGCCATCGAGGCCGCCAGTGCCGAGCAGGCCGCACTCATCGCCGCGGCCGCCGCCCGCCACGCCCTTGAGATCGGCGTTGCCACCGAGACGGCCCTCAGCCGCCTTGCCGAGGGCACCGAGGCCGACCGGGCGGCGCTCGTCGCCGCAGTCGGGACCTATGGCAGCGAAGTCGGCGCCGTCGTGGCGCAGAACACCGCCCGTCTGGCCGACACCGTGGCCGACAGCACGGCCAGCCTGCAGCAAGCCATGGAATCCGGCGCCGGCGCCCTTGAGGCCCGCGTGACCGGCGAGAGCGATCGTCTGGCCGCGGCCCTGCAGGCCCGCACCGCCGATTTTGCCGCGGCAATCGCCGCCGAGCGCGCCGGTCTGTCGGCCGCTGTGGAAAGCAACGCCGCGCTGCTCGCCGACACTGTTTCGGCGCAGGGCAATGTGCTGGCCGCCGCCATCGCCGCCCATGCCGCCATGGTGGAAGCCCAGAACGATGCAGCCGCGCAGGCAGTGGCCGCGCTGTCGCAGACCCTGCAGGCGGAGGTGGCCGCGATGGCCGCCGAAACGCGCACGCTGGCCGACCAGCTCGCCGGCCGCACCGAGGCCCTCGGCGCAGCCATCGACAGCCACACCAGCGCCTTCGCCGACACCGTCGCGCGCAGCACCGATGCCCTCAGCGATGCCGTGCGCGGCCAGACCGAGGCCGTGACGGCTGCCGTCGATACCCATGCCGCCGTGATCGCGACGCGGGCCGACCTGTTTGCGGAAACCGTGGCCGCTCGCACCGACGCGCTGGAAGAGATCGTCACCGGCCGCACCGCCGCGCTGGAAACGACCCTCGACGGACGCCGCGACGACATCGTTGCCGCGGTCAACACCGCAAGCAGCATTCTGGCCACCACGCTCGACAGCCGCCACAATGCGCTGACCGGCGACCTGACCCGCCTGACGGAGGCGCTGAAGGGCGTTCTGGCAAGCGGCGGCGACGAACTGCGCGGCGATCTGGAAGCCCGCATCGCCGCCCTGACGCAGCTGCTCGACGGCGCGTCCGGCAGCCTCGGCGGCGCGCTGGAGAGCCATTCGGCGAGCCTCGTCGCCGCGCTCGACAGCCGCACGCTGGCCCTGACCGACGCCCTGCGCGGGGCCGGCGCGGCGCTGGATACCGCCGTTGCCGCCGGCACCGACGATATCGCCGGCAAGGTCGCGCACCAGACCCGCACGCTGATCGACGCCCTGACCAACACCGGCAGCACGCTGGCCGCCTCGGTTTCGGGCCAGATCGGCGCCCTCGTGCGCACCCTCGACGACAGCCGCGAGGCCCTGACCGGCGCGCTGGAGGCAACCGACGGCGCGCTGTCGGAGGCCGTGCAGGCGCGGGCGGAATCGCTGATCGGCGGTCTCGATGCGCGTCGCCAGTCGCTCGTCAGCGCGCTCGATGCCGCCGCCGTCACGCTGGAGGCCGCCATTTCCGGCCCGGCCGGCGTGCTCGACACGGCGCTGGAAACCCGCACCGCAGCCCTCGCCGAGGCGCTGGAGAGCCGCCGCGCGGCCCTCGTCGCCAGTCTGGAGGCGGAAAGCGACCGCACCGCGCAGGAGATCGGCGCCCGCGCCGCCGCCATTGCCGCCTCGCTCGATGCCAGCATTGCCCGTGTGGAGCGCGCGGTCGGCGAAGATGGCCGCTCGCTGGCGGCAACGCTGTCCGGCGGGGCGGAGAGCTTCCACCGCACCGTGGCGGAAAAGGTCGATCAGGCCACCACCCTCATCACCGCCCACACGAGCGCACTGGAGACCGTGTTCGATCAGCGCACCGCCGCGGTCGATGCCGTGCTGGAAGCCCGTGCCCGCGAGATGGGCGAGGCGCTGATCGAGCGCACCCGCGCGTTCGTGGCCGCCGTGATGGAAGAAAAGACGGCGATGGCGACCCGCCTCGACGAGGCCGGCACCGATCTGGTGGTGCGGGCCGAGGAGGCCACGCGCCTGCTCGACGTGCGCACCACGGTGCTGCGCGACCTCATCGAGAAGCGCCTCGGCGAGATCGCCACCCTGCTCGGCGGCGAAACCGAAAAGGCGCGCGATGTGGTGGAAAGCCTCATCGAGCACCTCGGCGGCGTCATCTCCGGCGAAAGCGAGCGGGCGCGCGAGGAACTCACCTCCGCGGCGGCCGAGATCGCCGGCAGCCTCGGGGCGGAGACGGAACATGCGCGCGCCGCGCTGGAGATGGCGCTGCGCACCCTTTCCACCACGCTGGCCGACCGCACCGAGGAAACCCGCCTCGCCATTGCCCGCTCGGTCGGCGAGGCGATGCAGACCCTGAGCGCCGAGGGCGACAAGACCCGCCACGCGGTGACCCGCGACGTGCGCGCCGCCGCCGAGCTGCTGGCCGGCGAGAGCGAGCAGTCGCGCACCCGCGTGGTCGATGCCGCCAACGCCGCGGTTGCGGTGGTGGGCGAAGTGCTGTCGGCTGCCGTCAGCGACGTGGAGCGTGCGGCACGCGATGTCAGCGACACCGTTGCCGCCGCGGCCGCCACCGCCAGCGCCGCCGTCAGCGAGGCCGCCGGCACCGCCACCGCCAGCCTGAGCGAAGCCCGCGAGGCCGCCGGCACCACCATTGCCGAGACCGCCTCCAACGCCGCCGACGTCGTGGAAGCCGCCACGCGGGAGGCCGGCGCCACGGTCACGCGCGCGCTGGAGAGCCTTGGCAGCGAGGTCGGCGCCGCCAGCGACCGGCTGGCCGCCCGCGCCGGAGAGGCCGCCGGGGCCCTGACCGATGCCACCGGCCAGGCGGAAGCCCGCCTCAGTGCCTCCGCCGCCGAACTGGCCCGCCTGCTCGATGCCGACAGCGGCGCCTTCGTTGCCGCGGTGGAGGCCGCCAGTGCCGCCGTCAGCCACCAGCTTTCCACCGCTCACGGCGGTCTGGAGCGGCTGCTGTCGCAGCAGGGCACCAGTCTGGAAGCGCTGCTGGCCGAACACGGCCGCCAGATCGTGGCGGCCATCCGCGCCGAGGCCAACGAGGCGGCACAGGTGATGAACGAGGAGGGCCGCAACGCCCTCGCCGCCGCCACCGCCACCAGCGAGCGCATCCGCAGCGATGTCGGCAGCGCGCTGTCGCGCCTGCAGACGGTGACCGGCGAGTTCGACGGCATGGCGCAGGCCACCCGTCAGGATCTCGATGCCATCGGCAACCGCGTGGCCGAGCAGGCGGAGAGCCTTTCGGCCATCGTCACCGCCGCCAACGAAGGCACCCACCGCTCGGTGGTGGAGATTGCCGCCCAGACCGAGCACCTCAGCGCCATTTCCGATCATGTGCTGAGCGAACTCGGCCGCATCGCCGAGCGCGTCGAAGTGCAGAGCAGCGGCCTTGCCACCGCCGCCAGCCAGCTGGACGAGACCCACCGCGCCGCCGGACAGGTGCTGGAGGAGCGGCGGCTGGCCATCGAGGCGCTGGCGGTGGAGCTGACGGAGCGCGCCGGCGCGCTGGAAGTTTCCATGCGCACGTTCGCGGCCGAGGCGGAAAGCACCATTGCCGAAACCGCCGCCCGCGCCGGCGCGGCTGCCGCCGCCCTTGGCAGCAGCACCGAAACCGCGGCCAGCGCCCTCACCTCCGGTCTGGAGCAGATCAAGCTCACGGCCGACCGCGAGGGCGAACGCTCGCGCGATGTGCTGCGCCGCGCCCAGCATGCCATCTCCGAGGAGATGAACCGCACCGTCGGCGAGCTTTCCACCCGCTTCGCCGCCCTCGGCAACGAGATGGCGAGCGCCGCCGCCGCCATGCGCAGCGAGCTTTCCGCAACCCGCGAGGAACTGCAGCGCGGCATCTTCGAACTGCCGGAGGATGCCCAGCGGTCGACCACCGAGATGCGGCGCGCGGTGGCCGAACAGCTGCAGGCTCTGGACGCGCTGGCCGCGCTGGTGGCCCGCCAGCAGGCCGCCTTCAGCACCGGTGCGCTGCCCGCCGCCGAGGCCCTTTCCGCCCCGGCACCGGCCCCGCAGCCGCGCGAGGAGGCCCGCCGCCCGGCCGCCCGCCCGGTCGCGGAAGACCCGGAGGCCGCCAACCGCCGCGTGCGGGCGCAGAACGCCCCGGCGCCGGCGCCGCAGCCGCCGGCCGGCGAAGCGCACCCGCGCGGCTGGCTGAGCGACCTTCTGCGCCGCGCCTCCGACGACATCGGCACCGAAGCGGAAGCGGAAACCCCGGCTGCGGCCCCTGCCCCGGCCCGCGGACCGGCCGAGCCGGTCTCCGCCCCGGCGATCGCCCACGGCGACGCTCTCGCCTCGCTCGTCGGCGAGATCGCGCGCGCCGTCGATCCGGAGAGCTACGCCAACCTGTGGACCCGCCGTCGCCGCGGCGAACGCAATGTCTTCACCCGCCGGCTCTACACGCTGAAGGGCCAGCAGGTGTTCGACGAAGTGCGCCGGCGCTACCAGCGCGATGCCGCCTTCCGTGCTGCGGCCGACGAATATATCGACACCTTCGAGCAGTTGCTCTCCGACCTCGATCCCGCGGACCGGGACGGGGCACGCGGGGCGGCCTATATCGCCTCCGACACCGGCAGGGTCTACACGGTGCTGGCCAACGCGGCGAACCGGCTGGCCTGAGGCCGCCGCCGAACCGCCCCGAACCAAAAAAGGGCGCCTCCCCGCAAAGGGAGGCGCCCTTTTCTCATTCCGCCGGGGCGGACCGCGGTCAGGCAACCACCAGACGCACGGCGAGGTTGTTGCGGGTCGCTTCGGAATAGGGGCAGACGATGTGGGCGCGGGCGACCAGATCCTCTGCCACAGCGCGCTCGGTGCCCGGCAGGCGGATGGTGAGTTCCACATCGAGGCCGAAGCCGGTGCCGTCGTCGCGCGGGCCGATGCCGACATCGGCGGTCACGGTCGCCTCACCGGCGATCTTCACCTTTTCCTTCGCCGCCACGAATTTCAGCGCGCCAAGGAAGCAGGCCGAATAACCCGACGCGAACAACTGCTCCGGGTTGGAGCCCGGACCGCCGGGGCCGCCGAGTTCTTTGGGAACCGCCAGCCGGACCGAGAACGTACCGTCTTCGCTGGTGGCCGAGCCGTCGCGACCGCCGGTTGCGGTCGCTCTGGTGCGATAGAGAATGGCCATTCTGAACATCCTTCCGATTTCTGTGCGGCACACCGGCATCCGCCTGACGGCAGCCTTCGCCCGGATGCCTCGTCATCGTGTGCCCGGCACGATTTATATCGTGCGCGATTTGTTATCGCACAATGTTATTTGGGGCGCAATGGCCGCGATCTGAATCGCGCACGATATTTTACGGCGCGCTGCCGGCCGGTCGGCGCCGCGGCGTTTTCGCCCTTGCCGGCCCCGGCACCGAAGATCACGCTCGGCCGGCCTTTCCCGTTCTGCGCGCGCAGTCGGCGGGGAGGCCCCTACGGGCAACAAGAAGAAAAACAGGCGGCATACCGATGAAGGATGATCCTCACAGAACCGGCCCGGTGCCCGGCGCACCGGCCGGGCACGCCCGCCAGACCGTC
>NZ_DAISHT010000023.1:19147-26617 GCF_036822375.1 Pseudoxanthobacter sp.
TCACCGGTGTCGCCGTGGCCATGCTGGCGGCGGCGGCCGTTCTCGGCGGGGGCGCTGATGCGCCGGCGCGGGCCTGCACCCGCATTTTCTGGAACGACAACGATCAGGCGCGCGTCGTCGCGCGCACGATGGATCTCTTCCGCCCCGACGAAGCCCGTCTGCAGGTTTCGCCGCGTGGCGTCAGCCGGTCATCCGCCGCCCCGGCCGGGCCGGCCGCGCAGTGGACCGCGAAATATGGCGCCCTCGTCGTGACGGCCTTCGGTGTGGCCGTCAGCGAAGGGCTGAACGAAAAGGGGCTGTCGGCGAGCCTGCTCTATCTCAGCGGATCGCAATACGAGCCGCGCGACGGCCGGCCGGGCCTGCCCAACGGCGTGTGGGTGCAATATGTGGTCGATAATTTCGCCACCGTTGCCGAGGCCCTCGAAGGGCTGAAAGGCGTGCAGGTGGTGGCGGCAGAGGTGGCCGGGCGCGCATGGCCGCTGCATCTGGCCCTTGCCGACCGCAGCGGCGATTCGGCGGTCATCGAATATGTCGACGGACGGATGGTGGTCCATCACGGCCGGCAATATACGGTGATGACGAACGAGCCGCCGCTCGACTGGCAGCTTCAGAACCTGAAGCGCTATCGCACCTTCGGCGGCGATCTGGCGATGCCCGGCGATATCGATCCGGCGAGCCGGTTCGTGCGCGCCGCCTCCTACCTGACCATGCTGCCGAAGCCCGCCGCCACCGTGGATGCGCTCGCCGGCGCCATGGCGCTGACCCGCAACGTCGCGGTGCCGCCGGGGGCCCGCGACACCTCCGGGCAGGAGGACATCACCGATCTGTGGCCGACGCTGTGGATCAGCCTGTCGGACACCACCCACGACGTGTTCTATTTCGCCCCCGTGCGCGGGCCGGAGGTGATCTGGGCCGATCTGAACCGGCTCGACTTCCGCCCCGGGGCCCCGCAGAAGAGCGTCGATGCCTATGACCCGACGCTGAGCGGCGATATCACCGCCCGCCTGCTGCCTTAGGTCGTCAGGCCGCCGGCACCGCGAGCCGCGCCACCGCCGCGGCGGCAACCGGAGAAAGCCCGGTGCCGCCTGCGGCGACATAGGCCAGAATGCCGCGGCGCATCCGCGGCTCCCAGAAGCTCGTCAGATGATCGGCAACCGCGGCCGCCGCGGCGGCCTCGCCCGGCGGCCCGGGATGCTGGGCAGCGAAGAACTGCGCAATCTGGTTGGCCATGCGCACCAGTCTGGCCGTGCCGGCTGCCCCATGTCCGCCGCCCCCATGTCCGCCGCCCGCATGTCCGCCGCCCGCATGCCCGCTGCCCGTATCGCCGCCGCCCGTATCGCCGCCGGCTTCCCGCTCGCTCATCGCTTCACGCTCCCTCATGGCACGCCGCTCCGGCTCGTCCAGCCCCAGCCGGGCGGGGTGGGTGAAGATCTCGCAGCCGTCGGCCCGCACGATGCCGGCCAGCGTCAGCCCGGCCGCCTGCGCCGCCTGCACCGCCAGCGCAGTCGGCGCAGAAACCGCCGCCAGCACGGGCGCACCGAGGCGGGCCGCCTTCTGCACCAGTTCGATGGAAACGCGCGAGGTCAGCACCACGATGCCGTCGCCGGCATCCTCTCCGGCGCGCGCCAGCGCACCGGCCAGCTTGTCCAGCGCATTGTGCCGGCCCACGTCCTCGCGCAGCGCCACCAGCCCGCTGCCCGGCCGCCAGAAGCCGGCGGCGTGCGCGGCGCGCGTCGCCTGCCCCAGCCGCTGCGCCGGCTGCAGGCCTGCCACGGCCGCCATCACCTGCGCCACGGAAAATGTGGCCCGGGCGGTGACCGGGGCGATGGCCGGCAGCGCGGCATCGAGGCTCTCAAGGCCGCAGAGGCCGCAGCCGCTCGGCCCCGCCAGCGCGCGCCGCCGCGCCCGCAGCCGCTCCATCGCCGCCTCGCCGATCCACATCCGCACCTCGAAGCCGGCTCCGCCGCCGAGCGCCGCGGCCGGCAGCACCTCAAGGCTCTCCAGCGCGCCGGCATCCGGCACGATCCCCTCCGCCAGCGCGAAGCCCGTGGCGAAATCGGCCAGATCGACCGGCGTCGCCATCATCACCGCGTGGCTGGTGCCGTTGAAGGTGAGCGCGACCGGCGCCTCGCCGATCAGCAGGCGCTCGGCCAGCGTGCCCGCCGGCCACAGCCGGCGCACCACGCCGGCCGCGCCGCCGGCCGCCTCCGGCGGGGGCACGTCACTCCGCCGCATGGCCGGCCGCGCCGGGGGCAATGCGCCGGCTTTCGCGGGCATGGGCCTCATAGTCCTTCTGCCAGTCGCCGGGCCCGTTGGAGCGTGCAACCTGCACGGCCGTCACCTTGTATTCCGGGCAGTTGGTGGCCCAGTCGGAATTGTCGGTGGTGATGACGTTGGCCTGCGTCGAGGGGTGATGGAAGGTGGTGTAGACCACCCCCGGCGCCACCCGCCCGCTGATCGTCGCCCGCAGGCCGGTTTCGCCGGCCCGGCTTGTCAGCCGCACGAAATCGCCCTCGCGGATACCGCGGTTCTCGGCATCCTGCGGGTTGATCTCCAGCAGGTCTTCGCCGTGCCACACGAGGTTCGGCGTGCGGCGGGTCTGCGCCCCGACGTTATATTGCGAGAGGATGCGGCCGGTGGTGAGCAGCAGCGGAAAGCGCGGGCCGGTGCGCTCGTCGGTCGCCACATATTCGGTGATCATGAACAGGCCGCGGCCGCGGGCGAAGCCGCCGATGTGCATGATGGGCGTGCCGTGCGGTGCCGTGTCGTTGCACGGCCACTGCACCGAGCCTTCCCGCTCCAGCCGCTCGTAGGAGACGCCGGAGAACGACGGGGTGGTGGCGGCGATTTCCGCCATGATCTCCGCCGGGTGGCTGTAGGCCATCGGGTGCCCCATGGCCGCCGCCACCGCCAGCGTGATTTCCCAGTCGGCCTTGCCGGCTTTCGGCGGCATCACCCGGCGCACGCGGTTGATGCGCCGCTCTGCATTGGTGAAGGTGCCGTCCTTTTCAAGGAACGACGAGCCCGGCAGGAAAACGTGGGCATAATTCGCGGTCTCGTTCAGGAACAGATCCTGCACCACCACGCATTCCATCGCCCTGAGGCCGGCCACGACGTGCTGCGTGTCGGGATCGGACTGGGCGATGTCCTCGCCCTGCACATAGAGCCCGCGGAAGCTGCCATCCACCGCGGCATCGAGCATGTTGGGGATGCGCAGGCCCGGTTCGCTGTCGAGGGTCACGCCCCACAGGCTCTCGAAGATGCCGCGCGTGGCATCGTCGGAAACGTGGCGGTAGCCGGGGAATTCGTGCGGGAAAGATCCCATGTCGCACGAGCCCTGCACGTTGTTCTGGCCGCGCAGCGGATTGACGCCCACGCCCGGCCGGCCGAGATTGCCGGTCGCCATGGCCAGGTTGGCCATGGCCATCACCGTGGTGGTGCCCTGGCTGTGCTCGGTCACCCCGAGGCCGTAATAGATCGCGCCGTTGCCGCCGGTGGCATAGAGCCGGGCGGCGGTGCGGATCGCCTCCGGATCGACCCCGGCAACCGGGCCGATGGCCTCCGGCGCGTTGCGCGGCTCGGCCACGAAGGCCGCCCACGCCTCGAAAGCAGCCTCATCGCAGCGTTCCGCCACGAAGGCACGGTCGACCAGCCCCTCGGTCACGATCACATGGGCGAGCGCATTCATCACCGCCACGTTGGTGCCGGGCCGCAGCGGCAGATGCACATCGGCGGCCACGTGCGGGCTCCTCACCAGATCGGTGCGGCGCGGATCGATCACGATCAGCTTCGCCCCGGCCCGCACCCGCCGCTTGATGCGTGAGCCGAACACCGGATGACCGTCGGTCGGGTTGGCGCCGATGACCACGATCACATCGGCCGCATCCACGGAATCGAAGTCCTGTGTGCCGGCCGAGGTGCCGAACGCAGTCTTCAGGCCATAGCCGGTGGGCGAGTGGCAGACGCGGGCGCAGGTATCGACGTTGTTGTTGCCGAACACCGCGCGCACCAGCTTCTGGACGAGATAGGTTTCCTCGTTGGTGCAGCGCGACGAAGTCAGCCCGCCGATGGCGCCGCGGCCGTAGCGGTCCTGAATGCGGCGGAACTCGCGCGCCACATGAGCCAGCGCTTCATCCCATGAAACGACCTGCCAGGGTTCATCGATGCTGCGCCGGACCATCGGCGTGGTGATGCGGTCCGGGTGGTTGGCATAGCCCCACGCGAAGCGGCCCTTGACGCAGGAATGGCCGTGATTGGCCTTGCCGTCCTTCCACGGCACCATGCGCACCAGTTCCGTGCCCTTCATTTCCGCCCGGAACGAGCAGCCCACGCCGCAATAGGCGCAGGTGGTGACGACGGCATGTTCCGGCTGCCCGCTCTCCACCACCGATTTCTCGATCAGCGTCGCGGTCGGGCAGGCCTGCACGCAGGCGCCGCAGGAAACGCAGTCCGACGACAGGAAATCTTCGTGCATCCCGGCCGATACATGGGATGAAAATCCGCGCCCCTCGATGGTCAGCGCAAACGTGCCCTGCACCTCCTCGCAGGCACGCACGCAGCGCGCGCACACGATGCACTTCGACGGATCGAACTGGAAATAGGGGCTGGAGGTGTCCTTCGCCTGCCCCAGATGGCTTTCGCCGCCCTGATAGCGCACCGCGCGCAGGCCCACGGCCCCGGCCATGTCCTGCAACTCGCAATCGCCGTTGGCCGCACAGGTCAGGCAGTCGAGCGGATGGTCGGAAATATAGAGTTCCATCACCCCGCGGCGCAGCCGCTTCAGGCGTTCCGTCTGCGTCTTCACCACCATGCCGGCGGCAACCGGCGTGGTGCAGGAGGCGGGCGTGCCGTTGCGGCCCTCGATCTCCACCAGACACAGCCGGCACGAGCCCCACGCCTTCAGGCTGTCGGTGGCGCACAGCTTCGGCACGTTGATGCCGGCCTCGCGCGCGGCGCGCATCACCGATGTGCCGGCCGGCACGCTCACCGCATAGCCGTCGATGGTGAGGGTCACCGCCGGGCCGTCTGCCGCAGCGGCCGGCGTGCCGAGGTCCGGTGTCTCCTTCAGGCCGGCGGGCAGGCGGGAAAAGCCGGTGTCATGGTTTTCCATGGGTCTTCTCCTCACTCGGCCGCTGCCGGCAGGCCGGCACGCCGGAAATCCGCAGGGAAGTGTCGCAGCGCGCTCATCACCGGATAGGGCGTGAAACCGCCGAGTGCGCACAGCGAACCGAATTTCAGCGTCTCGCACAGATCCTGCACGAGGCCGATGTTGGCCTCCACGTCGATGCCGGCGCGGATGCGGTCCACCACCTCCGTGCCGCGGGCCGCACCGATGCGGCACGGCGTGCACTTGCCGCAGCTCTCGTGGGCACAGAAGGCGAAGGCAAAGCGCGCCTGCGCCGCCATGTCCACGCGGTCGTCGAACACCACCACGCCGCCGTGGCCGATGAGGCCGTCGCGCGCGGCAAAAGCCTCGTAGTCGAACGGCGTGTCGAACAGCGCCGGCGGGAAATAGGCGCCGAGCGGCCCGCCCACCTGCACGGCCTTGACCGGCCGGCCGGAGAGCGTGCCGCCGGCGATGTCGTCCACCAGTTCGCCCAGCGTCACGCCGAACGCCGTCTCGAACAGGCCGCCGAAGCGGACGTTGCCGGCCAGCTGGATCGGCATGGTGCCGCGCGAATGGCCCATGCCGAAATCGCGGTAGAAGGCCGCCCCCTTTTCCAGAATGACCGGAATGGTGGCGAGCGAGATCATGTTGTTGATCACCGTCGGCCGGCCGAACAGGCCCTGATGGGCCGGCAGCGGCGGCTTGACGCGCACGGTGCCGCGCCGGCCCTCAAGGCTTTCCAGCAGCGCCGTTTCCTCGCCGCAGACATAAGCCCCCGCACCGGCCCGCACCTGCAGGCGGAAGGCCGGCCCGCGCCCCATCACCCGGTCGCCGAGGATGCCCGCCTTCTGTGCAAGGCGGATCGCCTTTTCCATGGCGGCGATGGCGTGGGGATATTCGGAGCGGCAATAGATGACGCCCTCTGTGGCGCCCACCGCCAGCCCGGCGATGGCCATGCCCTCGATCAGGCAGAACGGGTCGCCTTCCATCAGCATACGGTCGGCAAAGGTGCCGGAATCGCCCTCGTCGGCATTGCAGACGATGTATTTCTGCGCCGCCGGGGCCTCCGCCACGGTTTTCCATTTCACGCCGGTCGGAAACCCCGCCCCGCCGCGCCCGCGCAGGCCGGAAGCCGTCACCTCGGCAACCACCTCCGCCGGGGCCATGGCCAGTGCCCGTTCAAGCCCCGTCAGGCCGCCGCAGGCGCGATAATCCGCAAGCGAAAACGGATCGACGATGCCGCAGCGCGCGAATGTCAGACGCTGCTGACGGGCCAGCCAGGGATGCCGCTCCACGGGGCCGAGATGACGCGCGGCGAGCCCGCCGCCCGGAACAGCCCCGTCAAACAGCCCCGCCGCCACGAGGCCCGGCACATCGCCGGCCTCCACGGGACCGTACCCGATGCGGCCGGCCGGGGTTTCCACCTCCACCAGCGGTTCCAGCCAGAACAGCCCGCGGGAGCCGTTGCGCACGATCTCCACCGCCACGCCGGCCGCCGCGGCCGCTTCCGCCAGCGCCGCCGCCACGTCGTCGGCACCAAGGCTCAGGGCCGCCGCATCGCCGGGAACGAAGATCCGCCGCGTCATTGCGCGCCCTCCCCGGCCCGGCAGCCGGCAGCCGCCAGCGCCAGCCGCAACCGCCGCTCGTCGGTGCGGCTCAGCAGGCGGTCATCCACCATCGCCGCCGGACCGGTGGCGCACAGGCCGAGGCAATAAACCGGCTCCACCGTCAGTTCGCCGTCGGCCGAGGTCTCGCCCCAGCCAAGCCCGAGGCCGGCCAGCACGCCGGCATGAAGGCTGTCGCAGCCCATCGCCTGACAGGCCTCCGCCCGGCACAGCCGCAGCACATGGCGACCGGCCGGCCGGTCGCGGAAATCGTGATAGAACGTCACCACGCCGTGCACCTCGGCGCGCGAAATGTTGAGCCCCTCCGCCACCAGCGGC
Organism: Pseudoxanthobacter sp.; assembly: GCF_036822375.1. NCBI lineage: Bacteria > Pseudomonadati > Pseudomonadota > Alphaproteobacteria > Hyphomicrobiales > Segnochrobactraceae > Pseudoxanthobacter > Pseudoxanthobacter sp. The sequence goes on from NZ_DAISHT010000023.1 coordinate 26,198, forward strand.
AGGGCCGCGCGCGGCACGTAGCCAAAGGCGGCCTGCAGATCGTGCAGGATCGGCAGCAGGGCACCGGGCTCGCCGGCGCGGGCGGCGATAATTGCCGCGGCGCGCTCTTCATCCCATGCAACGGCGACCGCGCTGCCGCTGGCCGCCACGCCCGAATCCGGACCGGCCGCAGTGCCGCGGTCACGGCCCGGGCCGTTCGCCTGCCCCTTCATCGCGCTTCTCCCTGTCGCGTCGGCGCCGGCCCCGGCGGGCAGCGGCGTCGCGCGCCTGTCGTTCTGTTCAAGCGGCAGCCCGGCACGCCGGCGCCGCCACCTTCGATTCCCTCCAATTAAAACGATGGCAGGCCCGCGCAGCAAGACGACCGCGGCCATGCTGCGATAGAACATTTCTATCGATGCACGGTGTCATGCCTCTGAACGG
>NZ_DAISHT010000023.1:26717-29732 GCF_036822375.1 Pseudoxanthobacter sp.
CCTCAGAACGGTGTCATGCCTCAGAAAAGTGTCGTGCCTCAGAACGGCAGCGCGCCGCCCTGCGCGGCGAGATGGCGGGCCTCGGCGAGAAAGGCCTGCGTCAGCGGTGCCAGCGGCTCGCGGGCCGGGCAGACGAGGCCGATCATCGGCGCCGATTCCGGCGGCATCGTTTCGCTGTGGGCCAGCGGAATGGCCACCAGCCGCTGTTCCAGCCCGGCCATTTCCGCCAGTCCTTCCGGCAGAATGGCAACCGCACGCCGGCTCAGCACATGGCCGACGAGCACGGCGATGGTGTTGGATTCCAGCTGCGGCGCCAGACGCAGGCCCTCAAGGGCAAACAGCCGCTCGACGATGCGGCGCTGCTGCATGGAACTGTCCAGCAGCGCCAGCGGCGCCGCCGCCGCCTCGCGCACCGGCACCGCGTCGCGGCCGGCAAACAGGCCGTCGCGCGCCGTGATCACACGATAGCGTTCGCGATAGAGCGACACCACCTTCAGCCGGCCGACCGGCTCGTTATCGACATAGGTGAGCGCGGCATCGACCGTCAGGTCGTCGAGCGCCGTCAGCAGATCGGCCGACGCCATCGAGCGCACGCTGAGGCGCACATCGCGGAAGCGGGCGCGAAACGGCCCGATCAGCCGTTCCGCAAAGCCGAGTGCGGTGGGCACGGCGGCAAGCCGCAGATGACCGGAAAGACCGCGGTGCAGGGCCTCGATTTCCTGCCGCATGGCGCGCATTTCGCCCACCACCCGCCGCGCCGCCTCCAGCGCCCGCTCGCCTTCGGGCGTGAAGCCCAGAAAACGGCTGCCGCGGTTGACCAGCAGGCAGCCGAGCTGCTCCTCAAGCGCGCGGATGCCGGCAGAAAGCGTGGGCTGGGTAACGCCGCAGGCGGCCGCGGCGCGGCCGAAGTGCCGCTCCCGGGCCAGAGCCAGAAGAAATTCCAGCTTGTCGATCACACCGCGCCGTAAACCTCGTCCGCCCGGTTCTCGAAGGCCTCGGCAAAGCGGCGGAAGGCCTGCTCGAACACCGCCCCCATCAGCGAGCCGAGCGTGCGGCTCTTGAATTCATAGGCGATATAAAACCCGACTTCGCACACTTCCTCGCCGAGCGGGCGGAACGACCAGCGGTTTTCGAGCGAGCGGAACGGCCCGTCGAGATAGGAAACCACGATCTCGCTGCGCGCCCGGTCGAGCACGACCTGCGAGGTGAAGGTTTCGCGGAACACCTTGTAGGCGACCGTCATGTCGGCCACCAGCACCTCGCGCCCGTCGGACAGCGACCGGCGCCCGCGCACATGCAGCGCCTGACACAGCGGCACGAAGCGCGGATATTTCTCCACATCCGCAACGAGATCGAACATCTCGGCGGCCGAGTGCCTCACCTTGCGGGCGGTCTGGAAGCTGGGCATATCGTTTCGCTGGTCCGCAGGATCAGTTGCCGAGCCGCGCCTGCCGGTTGGCCTTGAGACGCTCGAAATCCTCGCCCGCATGGTGCGACGAGCGGGTGAGCGGGCTCGACGACACCATCAGAAAGCCCTTGGCGTAGGCCACCGTCTCGAAGCCCTTGAACTCGTCCGGGGTGACGAAGCGGATGACCGGGTGATGCTTGCGGGTCGGCTGCAGGTACTGGCCGATGGTGAGAAAATCGACCTCGGCGGAGCGCAGGTCGTCCATCAGCTGCAGAACCTCGTTCCGCTCCTCGCCAAGGCCGACCATGATGCCGGATTTGGTGAAGATGGTCGGGTCCAGCTCCTTCACGCGCTGCAGCAGGCGGATGGAATGGAAATAGCGCGCCCCCGGGCGCACCTTCAGATATTTCGACGGCACGGTTTCGAGATTGTGGTTGAACACATCCGGCCGCGCCGCGACCACCACCTCAAGGGCCCCTTCCTTGCGCAGGAAATCGGGCGTCAGGATCTCGATGGTGGTCTTCGGCGCTTCCTGGCGGATCGCCTCGATGACCTCGGCAAAATGCCGGGCGCCGCCATCGGCCAGATCATCGCGGTCGACGGAGGTGATGACGACGTGGGCCAGACCGAGCTTGGCCACGGCTTCGGCCACATGCTGCGGCTCGCGCGGGTCGAGCGGCCCCGGCAGGCCGGTGCGCACATTGCAGAAGGCGCAGGCCCGCGTGCAGGTGTCGCCCATGATCATGAAGGTCGAGTGCTTCTTCGACCAGCATTCGCCGATGTTCGGGCAGCCGGCTTCCTCGCACACCGTGACGAGGCCGTTCTTGCGCACGATATCCTCGGTCTCGCGATAGACCGGGGAGCCCGGGGCGCGCACGCGGATCCACTCCGGCTTGCGCAGCAGCGGCGTATCGGGCCGGCTGGCCTTTTCCGGATGCCGGGGACGGGCTTTCGTGGTGTCGAGAACCGTGACCATGAACGGCAATCTCCCGCATCTTCGGCCTGCACGGGCGCCCTTTGCGCGGGTCCCTGTCCGCGGCCGGCACTGCCCGGCCGCGAAAGCCTCTCTGTTCTCTGAACTTAAATCACGGCCACCGCCCGGCGTCGAGGGGCGAGGACCGGCATTGCCGCAGGGCTGCCCCGTTGCCGCCGCATTCGCCGCGCTCAGCGCCGGCGGTCGAACAGCCCCAGCAGGAACAGCAGCACGATGGCGCCGATGGTGGAAACCACCAGGCTCGCCACGAACCCGGGCTGGGCGGAGATGGCAAACGCCCGCACCAGCGCCCCGCCGATGAGCGAGCCGACCAGACCCACGATCAGGTTCTTCAGAAGCCCCTGCCCGCGGTTGAACACCCGCCCGGCAATCCACCCGGCGACGATGCCGATCACGATCGCCCCGAAGAAACCGACGCCGCTCATCAGCCTGCTCCCTGCCCGGCCCGTCGGCCGCCTGCCCTAAAGGTGGGCGCGCCGGCCCGGACCGTCAATGGGCCGGGGGCGCGGCAGGTTGCCCGCGCCCGGCAGCCCCGCTCAGGTGTGGATCACCCGGCCATAGGCGTCGAGCACGCTCTCGTGCATCGTCTCCGACAGGGTCGGATGCGGGAACA
>NZ_DAISHT010000024.1:0-4830 GCF_036822375.1 Pseudoxanthobacter sp.
TGTCCGGCACGGTCTCCACCAAGACCATCGACCGCAACCCCAACGCCTACTGAGCAGGAGAGACAAGAGAATGTGGTATTTCTCCTGGATTCTCGGCCTCGGCCTTGCCGTCAGCTTCGCTGTTCTGAACGGCATGTGGTTTGAGGCCCGCAACGACATCGAGAAGAAGGCCTGACCTTCTTCCCGTCGGGACTGCAGAAAGACATCGCCCCGCAAGGCTCGCTGCCTTGCGGGGCGATCTGCTTTCAGGCCCGCCTCAGCGGCTGCGGCCGGGCGGAAGCTGGGCGTGGGAGCCGACGACGCTGCGGATGGTGAAGCTCGACTGAATGCGGGCGATGCCGGGCAGGCGGGAAAGCTGCTCGCGGTGGATGCGCTCGTAGTCGGCCACGCTTGCCGCCTCCACCCGCAGCACATAATCGGCGATGCCGGTCATCAGGTAGCATTCGCGCACATCGTGGCAGCGGCGGATGCCGGCCTCGAACCGGTCGAGATAGTCTTCCGTCTGCCGTTCCAGCGTGATGTGGACATAGACCACCGTCACGTCGCCTTCGTCCGGCAGGTCGACAATGGCGGTATAGCCGCGAATGACGCCGGACTGTTCCAGGGCGTGAAGGCGCCGCAGGCAGGCCGATTGCGACAGCCCCACCGCCTCCGCAAGGCGGGCATTGGACATGCGCCCGTCTGCCCGCAGAAGGCGAATGATGCGCTCATCGATTGCATCGAGGGTGGTCAAGCAATGTCTCTCCAGTGTTTCGCAGAAGCTGCCGGAATAATCTTCAGAATGGCAGCATCATGCGCATATCGCAATGAAAGTGCGCGCCGCTTCTGCCATCCTTTCTCAGTCGGCCGGCAGCGGGGAACAACGCCGCGCGGGCCTGCGAGGGGTTTTTACGAATGGCAGCTCTGGCGATGGCGACGGACGAGCGGGTGACCGCCTGGCCGCCCGCAGACAATGCGGGTGCGTGGCTTACGATCGATCTCGGTGCAATCCGCGCCAATTATCTGGCGCTTGCCCGCAAGGCGTCGGGCGCGCGCTGCGGTGCGGTGGTCAAGGCCGATGCCTATGGCCTCGGTGCAACGCGGGTGGCCCCGGTGCTGGCGGCTGCCGGCTGCCGTCATTTCTTCGTCGCGCATCTGGCCGAAGGGCTGGAACTGAAACCGCACCTGCCGGCCGGCGCCGATGTGTTCGTGCTGAACGGCCTGATGCCCGGTGCCGAGGCGGAATGCGCCGACCGCGGCATCGTGCCGGTGCTGAACGACCTGAAGCAGGTGGAACTCTGGTCGGCCCATGCCGCGCGGCTCGGCCGCAGGCTGCCGGGCATGATCCAGATCGACACCGGCATGTCGCGCCTCGGCCTGCCGCTGAAGGAAATCGAGACCCTCGCCGCCGATCTGAAGCGGATGGACGGCATCGACCTTCGGGCGGTCGTCAGCCATCTCGCCTGCTCCGACGAGCCGGAAAACCCGGCCAACGCCCGGCAACTGGCGGCCTTCGAGGCCCGCCGCCGCCTGCTGCCGGCGGCCCCCGGCTGCTTCGCCAACTCCGGCGGCATCCACCTGGGCCCGGCCTATCATTTCGACATCGTGCGGCCGGGGGCGGCGCTCTACGGCCTCGCCCCGGTGCCGGACCAGCCGAACCCGATGAAGCCCGTGGTGCGCCTCGACGGGCGCATCATTCAGGTGCGCGAGATCGGCGCCGGGGATGCCGTCGGCTACAGCTATTCGTTCCGCGCGAGCGGGCCGATGCGCATCGCCACCGTGGCGGTCGGCTATGCCGATGGCTGGCTGCGCAGTCATTCCAACACCGGAGCGGCCTATTTCGGCGACGTGGCGCTGCCGTTCGTGGGCCGCATCTCGATGGATTCGGCCACGCTCGATGCCTCTGCCGTGCCGGATGGCGCGCTCAGCGACGGCATGCCGGTGGAACTGATCGGGCCGCACCAGAGCGTGGATGCGGTGGCGGCTGCGGCCCACACCATCGGCTACGAAATCCTCACCGGCCTCGGGGCGCGGTATTCGCGCCGCTATATCGGCGGCTGAAGGCAGGCGGCGGGCAACGGGCCGGCGGGCGCACGCCCGGCCGGCGACCACAAACGGGTGGAGTCTTGACATGAAGGTCGTCGTTCTCGGCGCGGGCGTGGTCGGTGTTACCACGGCCTATTATCTGGCCAAGGCCGGCCATGAGGTGGAAGTGATCGAGCGCCAGCCGGGGGCGGCGCTGGAGACCAGCTACGCCAACGCCGGCGAGATTTCGCCCGGCTATGCCTCGCCGTGGGCCGCGCCGGGCATTCCCACGAAGGCGCTGAAGTGGCTCTTCAACGCCCATGGCCCGCTGGTCATCCGTCCGCAGCTCGACCCGAAGATGTATTCGTGGATGCTGCAGATGCTGCGCAACTGCACGCCCGCTGCCTATGCCGTCAACAAGGCGCGCATGGTGGTGATTGCCGAATATGCGCGCGACTGCCTGAGGGCGCTGCGCGCGGAAACCGGCATCGCCTATGACGAACGGGCGATGGGCACGCTGCAGCTGTTCCGCACCCAGAAGGACATCGACCACGCCGCCGACGACATCAAGGTGCTGAAGCAATATGGCGTGCCGTTCGAGCTGCTGGACAAGGCGGGCTGCATTGCCGCCGAGCCGGCGCTGGCGCGCGCGCCGGCGGCCATCGCCGGCGGCCTGCGCCTGCCGAACGACGAGACCGGCGATTGCCAGATGTTCACCACCCGGCTTGCCGAAATGGCGGCGGCGCTCGGTGTGAACTTCCGCTACGGCACCGACATCAACGCCATCCGTCACGAAGGCGGCCGGGTCAGCGGCATCGATACCTCGGCCGGCCTCATCACCGGCGATCGCTATGTGGTTTCGCTCGGCTCGTTCACGCCCTTCCTGCTGCGTCCGCTCGGCATCGAGGTGCCGATCTATCCGGTCAAGGGCTACTCGCTGACGATCCCCGTGGTCGATCCGGCCGGCGCGCCGGTTTCCACCGTGCTCGACGAACTCTACAAGGTGGCGATCACGCGCCTTGGCGACCGCATCCGCATCGGCGGCATGGCGGAGCTTTCCGGCTACCAGCGCGTGCTGCTGAAGGCGCGCCGCGAGACGCTGGAAATGTCGGTCAACGACCTGTTCCCCACGGGCGGCAAGATGACCGACGAGTTCTTCTGGACCGGCCTGCGCCCGATGACGCCGGATTCGACCCCCATCATCGGCCCGACGCGCTACGGCAACCTGTTCATCAACTCCGGTCATGGCACGCTCGGCTGGACGATGTCGTGCGGCTCGGCCCGCCTGATCAGCGATATCGTGTCGGGCGTGAAGCCGGAGATCGAGGCGCGCGATTTCGCCATCGCCCGCTATGCGGCCTGAACAGGGTTCCCGCCCGGAACCATCCGCTGCCGGCCCCTGCCGGCGGCGGCACGACAGGATGCCGCGGTGCAAAATCCATCATAGGATTTACCCGCAATCGCGGTAGGATGTGACGCTTCAGACCCTCGGCGGCACATCCCTTGCAGGAAGCTCGGTCCTGAAAGGCGCGGCCCGGTCGTGGCATCAGTGCTGCGACGGCCGGCGGCCGCGTGGCCCACCGGCACCGCTGCAGAGGGGATGAGCATGGCTGACGAGCGCACGGCGGCATCGAGCAGAGCGGGCAAAAAACCCACCAATGCCGCAGGGCGCGGACAGCCCGCCAGCCTGCCGGGCGAGCGGCGCGAGATCGTGCTGCGCGGCGGCCGGGCTCCGGTGGAAAGCCTTGCCCAGCGCGCCGCCCGCTCCATCGGCACGGCCATTGTGCGCGGCGCCTACAAGCCGGGCGACACGTTGCCGGTTGAAAGCGAGATTTGCTATTCGCTCGGCGTCGGCCGCAACATCCTGCGCGAGGCGGTGAAAATTCTGGCCGGCAAGGGGCTCATCCGCACCGTGCGCCGCGCCGGCACCATCGTCATGCCGCGGGCGGCGTGGAGCCTGCTCGATGCCGATCTGCTGGTCTGGTCGCTGGCCGAGGACGATCTGAAGGCGCCGCTTGAGGCGGATTTCGTCGCTCTGCGCGGCGCCGTTGCGCCTGCGGCGGCGGCTGCGGCCGCGGTCCGGCCCTCGGCCGGGCTGGTGGCCGATCTCTCGGTTCTGGTCGACGAGATCGAGGCGGCCGGCAGCGACCGGGCGCGCAGCTACGCTGCCGAAATCCGCTTCATCGAACTGTTGCTGGCCGGCTGCGGCAACCGCGCCTTCGCCGGGCTGGCGACGCCGCTGGCGGTGGCGCTGGCCGGCGCGGTGCCGGGCCGCAAGCGCGCGGCCCCGGCCTGGCGGGCCGTGGTGACGGCCGTCGCCGCCCGCAACAGCGAGGCGGCCGCCGCCGCCATGGGCGAACTGGTGGAAAGCGCCCGGCCGTCACGCCCCAAGGGCTGAGGGCACAGACCGCATCGCCATACAGGCCGATTGCCGGCGCGGCTCTTTGCGGTCCCGCTTCACGATCGCTTTGCGTCGTGAGGCGCCGGCAAGGGGCGCACGGCGACGGCGGGCGCTTGCGGCCTGCTGTGCGGCCGGGTGCCCGGGCCGATGCGACCCGACTGCGATATCCGGCGGCAGCGCCGGGCGATTGCCGGTTTACCAGTCCGCCGGTCCTCGCCATCCTGCCGCGACCGTTCGCGCCGCGGCCGGCGGCCAGCCGGTTCATGGTCTGCTGTTCACGACCATCTGCGCCCTGCGGACGATGTTCGCAGGGCTGCTGGCCCCAGCCGGCCGGAGCGGGTTGTTCCGGCGTCCCCGGTCTGTCTGTTCTTGCCGGCCTGTTGTTGCGGGGCCGTGCCTTCGTGTCCGGACCTGCGTGTCCCGTC